>JAATVL010000018.1 GCA_014523525.1 Nitrososphaerales archaeon TH703
CAAATTTTAATGATAGGTCATTTCGTAAATCACTTTATGATCCAAGTACGATTCTGATTACACTTAGAATTAATAGTCAGGAGGGAGAGATTGTGGGATATGTAAAAGGAGGGCCCTTAGAAAAACACAAGCCTAAATGTAGCAGATATGATGAAAGTTTACGTAAAATGGATTCCGTACATATGGAGTCTCTCAGACGTGGTACCTACGATGAAAATATAGGTAAAACGAATTCAGTTTTTATGGAATGGATTGCTATCCAAACTGGGTACCTGGGAGAAAAGGGAGGTCATATGCTCAGATCGGAATTTCTAAAAGAGGCTAGAAGGCAAGGTTACATATATGTTACAAGCTACTATCAAAGAGAACTTATTATCCATAGAAAGAGTAAAGGAGAGCCAATTGAAATAGTTCAACAATATGATGCCGCTAAGATTGATTACTATAGAATAGATCTATCTCAATTAGTTGAATCAATTCCAATACAGTGAGTTAGCAATATAATTTAGCTTGCATAAACTTTATCACGGGTTTTACAAAGTTTTATGTCAGTGTATGTATATATTTAATTTTTTAATCAGCTCAGCATAGGAAGCTGAGCTCTATCAAGGTTATTCCAATTATTCTCAAGAAAAGTACCTAGATTTAAGGGCGTCTCTCCTTTGTTTATTTTTAATGATTTTTGACCACTTAATGGTATTCAATGGTGGTTTATAGCATTTAACTAAATTATATCGCTTAGTTCAAGGTCATCTACTAGGATACAGAAACTTTCGATATGAAATTTTGGGACAGATCCAGTTTAATAACCAGAAGGATATTACAAGTATGTGTCCTTTCCGAATGATATTTTTTCAAGAATGTTCACAGATAAGAGTACACAGCTTCTATATCCTAAGGAAGAAGTTCCGGGTCATGATGTAGATGACATAATACAAACAAACCTCTTCAATGTTATGCTGAATAGAAGATCCCAGAGAAAATTTGAAAATAAAGAAGTAGAAGAATGGAAGCTTGACATGATTTTTGCAGCAGCGGATACTGCGCCAACTGCAGGAGGATTTCAGGGGTTTGAGATATATCACATAAAGAATGAAGGATCTAGGAAAAGGCTTGTTGAAGCTGCTAACAATCAACCATATGTAAATGCCCCCGTAGTACTTGTATTTTGCATGAATCCCAAGAGAGTAAAATTAAATTTTACTCCAGAGACGATCAGAAAATTCTCTCAACAAGATGCGACTCTCGCAGCTGCATATTCTCAATTAGCTGCGCATGCTTTGGGATTGAGCTCCATATGGATAGGCATGTTGGATGAAAAGAAGATAATGGAAATATTAGGTACAGATCTCTCACCATCCTCCATTCTTTGTCTGGGATATCCAGTAAAGATTCTTTTACCAAAGCCAAAGAGGAACCTTAAGGATCTAATTCATGAAATCTAATTCCATTAATACAAGAAAGCTTACCTATCTAGTGGAATAGAAGGAAAAGAGAATTGCTCTTTACTAAAAGCGAATATTGAAATCTACTACATAAACCGCTATTTACTACTATCGTTACTTTGCTGTATCTCTTTACGAAATCTAGTCAGGAATTCTTGAATTCTTCGTAGTTGAGTATTAATAGAGATGATAAAACTTTCAAGGTCGTTATCATTTTGCGGTTTACCATCCATTACCACTGTTTCACTGAGATTCAGGAATGCTTCAATGTACGACAATAAGTCCAATCTTAGGGTATTGTCACTTAATTTGTCTCCAAGCTGCCTTGTCGCATCTTCTATCTCACGAATCCTGTAATTGGAAATAGAAATAAAATTCTGCTTCACAAAATAATGCAACTGCTCATTTGTTGTATCACCCGAGATATAATCGGTTAAATATTCCTTTAATTCTTCTTCCTTTTTCTGTATGTACTCCAGGTGATCTATGATCCTCTTACACTCAAACATCTTCTTGGATAGTTCGTCTAATCTTCTTTGTTCTAATAACGAATCCATCCTATGCGTCATGGATGAAATTTTCGACAGTAGTTCTTCTGCCAATTTTCCAGTTCTGGACTGAAGTATATACAGAAGAACTGCAATTGCGATTCCTATACCTAATTCAATAACTACAGCGACCCAGTTGGGTATATCAAAAGCCAAATCAGATCAATGAAATCAACTTATCAATTTATATTTTGCAATATCGATTTTATTAATTCTATGAACTTATTATTTTTGAGTAATGAAACTCTTTCTAGGGTTCTAGTGCATTAATGATTATTCAATACAGAAACGAAGCTAATTTTCGCGAAATTTTTAGAATGTGTCCTATTCTGATGTAAGTTATTAAATAACAAAATCTTAGATTTGATAATGGAAAGAATTTATCTTTACTATTCTTTGATTGGAGTAATACTTGTAGCAGTATTAATTTTTTTATTGATAAAGCAAGAATCCAAAGTTCCATACGCCCTTGAAGTTGACGCTACGAAGGACACGACTGATATCGCTGGTACATACTACAGGGTAAGGGTCAATAATATTGGAATGTATCCTCTCACAAGTATTAATGTATACCTAGGTAAAAACGATCTTCAACATCTAGATAGTTTAGCATCAGGTGAATCATTTTTCTTTTATCCGAAACCCGATACGGAATTAGAGACAATCAAAGTAACTACAAAAGAAGGGGTCAATGTAAGTACGGATTATCGTACTCCTTTGAAAGGAATTGGTTTACCAGGAAGTGGTAGATAGATAATTTCGGTAGATAATTTGAAATCAGCTAAACCA
>JAATVL010000193.1 GCA_014523525.1 Nitrososphaerales archaeon TH703
GTGCATCATTTCGGGAGAACTTCTGTTGCTGCACTTATGATAAAAGAATCGTTGGACGACAAGACTGTTCAGTCATTAAATGATTCTCTAAAGCCCGCAACTATTAACAGGATCTCTGTTAGTGAACTACCTGTGTCCATGAGTCCAAGTGAAACAGACTTGAGGATAATAAAATGTTTGCTGCTATCAGGTGCTAGGACGGAAATATCTGAAATTGCGAGAAAAGTCCGCATATCCGAAAAAACCACAACAAGACGCCTCAACAAGATGAAGGACGGGAATTTATTAGAGTTTTCTATTCAATGCGATCCTGCTTCAATGATAGGATACGTTCAATTTACTATTCTAATAAGTGTTGAAAAATCTCATTATCGCAGTGTATATGAGCATATGTACATGGAATTTCAAGAGAACGTCCTTTACCATCCAAGTACAATCGATCCTGATGATCTGTTGATATTCGTACTTTTTGGTGAAAATGTATTCATGATAGATTTCATACTATCCAAGGTTGACTCCTTTGAAGGGGTTAAGAATGCAGATGTATTCATACTGACTAAATGGCAATATTACGATGATTGGATAATAAGGGAGATTGACGAAAGATTATGTCAAACAGTTCTACCTAAATCAATTCAAGCGAACCGTCAATCAGACTAGTGTGAAATTCCACAAGGTTCCCACCGAAACCAGTATACGTTTCTCAATTAGATAACGTATTATTTGATAAATATATCAAATAAAAACTAAGATCAAAGATAACGTCAAATATAGAGATTCTGTCCAGTCCCATCTTATGGGTTCCACATTTGGGATTCAAAGACGGGATTTGTCTCTACCTTAATAAAATCAAGACAAATATATCACAGTATGGATTTGAAAATTATTTTTTTTCTTACGGCAGCAATTTTAATGATGGCGCCAATCATCATTTCTGCAGGTCTTAGTGTAGCCTTTGCACAAGAAGGGAAAAAAGAAAGTGAAATGATGTATAATATGAGCACCAATAGCGATGGAAACTCTCATCTTATCACATCCATTACTGAATGGACTGGAATAGCTGCTTTAGCAATGACTGTAGGAGTAATATTGGTACGTAGATTTAACATAATCCCAAGGAACAATACTAATAGCGGAAATAGTTACTTATCCATGAGAACAAAAGTTTCTATCTTTACTTTAATAGGAATGTTATCAATAGCGGTTGGTGTAATTCACATATTATTAGTCAATGAACACATGACAGAGTCATACATTTGGGGTATTGCATTCTTAGCAATGGGCGTTCCTCAGTTAGGATACGGTATTGTGATGATCTTTGCAGAAAGGTTAGGAACAACTACTAGAAAGGTTCTTTACAAAATAGGAATAGCCGGGAATGTGTTATTTGTAATTATATTTGTTTCTGTAAGATTATTTGTGCCGCCATTTTCTCCTGAAGGAACTCCTGTAAGGGAACTAGAACCTAATGGAGTTCTGACAGTTGTGATAGAATTGTTCATAGTTGCATTATTGGTTTACCTGACAAGGGTTAAAAAGATAGAGCAAATCATTGCGCTGGTACGGAAAAAATAAAAAAGGTAGTTACATATAGAAATGTTACCCAAGAAGAATAAAGTAAAATGTCAAGAACAGCTTTGATACCTATTTTGACAGCAATACCTCATCGCGAACTCTTGCACTAGTTCCATAAATATTCAAATATATCAATCTGTGCGTAAATATTGTGCCAAAAATGATTCCAATTTCATTCAACAAGATAGCTGAAATTCATAGTTCCGACTGAATATTCGGTCATATCCCTCCGGGCCGGTAAAATCTAGATACTATGCTTGGTAACATAATAATATTCTAATTAGAGTGTATCAGTTCATTCCTATATCAGAACCTCATTTTAGAACCAATAGCGTAGTGGGTACCGACGGATTACAATGTGACGAAAAAGACTATCCCCATGCGAAGAATTAAACTTAGCATTCGTTAATTCTAAGTGATGATTCTGCCTTAACTTCGTTTTCCCATGCTAACCTAAATTCTGCAATATTATTAAATAGATTTTTTCTGTATTCGTTGGGGGAACCTTTCAAAACAAAATCAAGCATCTCTTGTTCTTCCTTTAGTGTTGTAAAATATTCTACAGATCTAATATTTATTTCAGATTGTCTCCATGCCATAGAAATAGCATGGCGTCTGACGAGCTCCAACGCACTTACAAAGTCTCTTAAACAATATCCCGCAATACGGTCACAGACTGATAAAAACGAGGCAAGTTTTTCATAATGGCCTCTAATTATAGTATCATTTTCATAGATCCCAGCAAGAGAGAATAGTTCCCGCACTCTGTTTTTCGCATGTTCTTCTTGTTTGCCGTTGAAAGGATAGGTCGTTCTATGTATCAAAACTAGTACAAGATTCAAATCTATATCAAAGGAGGCAATAAGTTTTGTCAATTTTTGATCATTTCTTATCGATGACTCAACGTTATCCTCGTCTGGTTTATCAAATTCCTTTTTAGGATCAAAATCATGAAGGAGTGCAGCAACAAAAAGCGTTATGACATCTTTCTGATTAAATTTTTTTTTCTCAAAATGGTACTTTGCGATCAGTAAAGTAAAATAAGTCACCTCAAGCTCATGCCTTATGTCATGATATCCATAGTACTCGTCACCTATCCCGTTATTTGAAAATTCAGAAATAACATGGTTGAGTATATCCTTAGCAGCTCCATAATTTAGTCCGATTTCTACCGCCAACTCGACTATTTTGTCCGGAAGAAGCATATCATGAAAACCGAAATTCAACTCTCTACACAGTATCAATATTTCTAGTATAAGAAATCTACTAAGCTGACTTTTTGATTTCTCTTACCAAATTTAATTATTTGAGAAAGAATTATCTGTTTAGCATATTTGGCAAGTAACGTTTTTAATAATTCTGCATTGGCTTTGACGGATAGTGAAAGGTATAACACTGGCTATAGCTGGGGATGTTTGGATGCAAAAAAAGGCGGCCCTCAGCGACGTGGTAGTTCAAATATCATTTCTTTACTCTAATAGGGTCAATTAATATTGAAACCTTTAAGACTTAATCTCAACGCATCTAACAAATCACCATAACTAGTTTGTTCTTTATCTAGAGAGTATTCATTTGCTTGGGCTGTTCTTAATGATATAATTAATTTCTCATAAATTTGTGGTATTGCTATATTTGCAACCATTTAACTCTTAGCAATACTTACCAGACAATTAGTGATCCAGTTATATGCAAACTTAATACGCTCACTTACACCTCTGGATAACAAATGACTGAGTATGTTGATATGAAATGCGCGATATGTGGTTATGAATGGAAAATTACTGAGAAACGATATGACCTTTACCCGTATAAAATATGTGAAAATTGCGCATTGATAGGTCCAAACGAGCCTGCACTTTTCAAGGTATCAAAGAGAAAGCCTGCACCATCATTCTTAAAAGATAGAGAGTCAATAATAGTATCAGAAAAAGAAATGCATAGTTTATACGAAGAATACTATAATCAGTTGGCAAATGTTTCCAAATATTTGAAACAAAAATATGGCAAATAATCAAGTACTACTTAATATACCTACAAATGTTAGCATAATAAGCAAATCTTGCAAAGGCCCGATTAGTAAAGTCACCCCGCGGATTTCTAGACACTGGAATTTTTCGATACGCGTTGTTATCTTAAAAGTGAGGTGTCAAGGTAATGAATGTAGAGTGGACAAAATGTGAAAATGACCAGTGCAAGAAACGATTCAGAGTAGAGACCAATAGTCTACCCGAACCATTATTATTTTGTAGCCAATCGTGTCTGAATTCATACCGCTTTCAGAGCGAAAAATTGGATGCGAATTTCAATTATGAAGATCCTAAAGAAGTCAGAGAGTTAGTTCAAAATCTTATAGTCCAAACCAAACAGATGCAAAATGAATTGCAAAATCTTAGGAGAATTAGAAAAACTTACTTTGGGATCTTTAAGGACCTTAGTCTGAAAAAAGAAGCCTATAAGCGGAAATGGTCATTTGAGGATGAGGCGAACGAATAGATGCCAATGTTTAATTTATTTAATATTATAGCCCTTCAAACTTAGTCTTAAAGCATCTAGAGAATCGTCATGATATCATTGAATCTAGAGATATGAAAATTTAATACAATTTGATAATTTGGAGATGAGCCAATATATTGATTTGGAGGAATAAGTCAGATGAATTGTATATTTATAATAATTTGACTTGACTAGATTTTATATTTAACGGATGTGACATA
>JAATVL010000019.1 GCA_014523525.1 Nitrososphaerales archaeon TH703
ATTCAAAATTAATGATATCATTAGATTGAGTTGCCTTGTATTAAGAGTCAAGGATATTGACAAAACATTAGTATTTTATGAGAAAAAAGTTGGCTTGCAAACAAAAAAAAGAGATCAAGATGACGATGGTAATCTGGTTTGTGAATTAGGTTTCGGGGACTCCGATCAAAATGAAGAACCTTTTCTCCAACTGCATCATGATGCGAATGCAAAGACAGCTTCTTCGCACTCAGCTGGCCTTTTTCACTTTGCGATGCTGGTTCCTAACAGAAAGAGTCTTGCTTCAACCTATCTAGCACTCAAAAATTCCGGAGTGCACTATGATGGATTTGCCGATCACCTAGTCAGTGAATCATTATATTTCAGAGATCCAGAAAATAACGGCGTTGAGGTCTATCGTGACAGACCATTGCAAGACTGGCCTAGGGACCCTGAAGGACGTGTTCTCATGGACACATTGCCTCTCAACCTGCAGTCCCTAGTATCTGAGATGGGTGAAGCAAAGAGCGAGAACGTAATTCCGTTTCCTAGCGGTGCAAGAATTGGACATATGCATCTCAAAGTCACTAGTCTAATGCGGTCAATGAAGTTTTATCATGAAAAATTAGCGCTTGATATTACTGTAGATTGGTCCTCAATGGGTGCAGCATTCCTTTCTGCAGGTGGGTATCACCATCATATCGGAATGAATACTTGGCATAGTCTAAATGGACAAAGTCAAAAGAGTAATGTGGCAGGACTGAAGAACTTCACCATTGTCATTCCTGATGTGTCTTTTTTTAATAAAATTAGGTCTACTATTGAGAACGACTATTTCAGCTCTAAACAGCGACAACAGCAGGAGAATGCTTATGGAAACCAATTTACGGTATCAGATCCAGATGGAATACAGATTGTGATCAAATCTGAATAAAGAGACAACTATCGGTTTGTTTGTATATTTGCTAGCAAGGAGTAAGCCTAAATGTTCAACCGGATTAAACCTAATTAATGATTCTAAAATTCACGATTTAGCTGACAAGGATTAATATTCTGTAATCACGGTTTATATAGAAATTAGTAATCTATAATGACATATGAATGGCGAAAGGACAGGAAATAGTCAAGAAATAGCACCGAATGAATTGAAAAAGAAAATAGATAATCATGAGGATATTTTTATTCTGGATGTTCGAACTCCTCAAGAATATGAATCTTGGAAATTATCCTACGATAATCATCAAAATCCTAAATTGATACCCGTTGATCGTTTATTTTTGAATGATTCTAATTTGTTGAAAGAGATTCCAAAAGACAAAGAAATTGTTACTGTTTGTTCTCACGGAAATAGGTCAATGATGGCAGCAAGATTGCTTAACCAATTAGGATATAATGTAAAAAGTGTCAAGGGCGGAATGGCAGGATGGAATAAAGTCTACGATGTTGCGGAAGTTGGAGTTCCTAAGGAAGCTCCCTTTAGAATATGGCAGGTAAGAAGAATATCTAAGGGATGCATGGGATATATTGTATCTTCAAAAGAAGATGATACAGCAGTAGTTATAGATCCAAGCCGAGAGATTTATGAGGCTTTTCTGAATGTTGCCAAGGAAAATGGATTGAAAATAATAAAGGTAATCGACACCCATCAACATGCTGATCACGTTTCTGGAGTAGCAAAATTAGCTAAAACCTTATCTTCAGAAACAAACGCGAAAACCCTCGCGTACTTCAGCTCACTAGAGGAATACAATAGCCAAAATACAGAAATTAATATCAATTATATAAAAGATGGTGAACAAATACAAATATCGAAGGAAATTTCGCTAAGAGCTATTCACACACCCGGACATACAAATGGCAGTATGTCTTTTTTGATAAGCTATTCTGATGATACTGATGGAAAGAAAAGTACACAAGACAATACTCAATATTCCTATTTATTCACCGGAGATACCTTGTTTGTTGATAGTGTTGGACGACCTGACTTAAGAGAAGAAGCAAAAAAATATGCTGGACTTCTGTATGAAACTTATCATCAAAAAATAGTTCAATTACCAGAGAATACTGTAATACTCCCTGCGCACTTTAATGGAAGTTCAATTACCTTAAAGCATGCTGTGCCAATAGCTGACACCATTGGTTCACTAAATAAAAAAATAAAACTTCTTTCCATGACTCATGATGAATTTGTTCATTTTATTACAGACACTTTGCCATCAAGGCCAATGAACTACAAAACAATTATAGATATCAATAAGAAAATGCTACCATTTGACGACATGCAAATGCCTGATTTGGAGGCCGGTCCTAATTCCTGTGCTGTATCCCTTGGACCAAGATAATTTTACTTCCAGTTCTTTTTGTTACTATTACCTTTTGGAATAAGCTCTTGGATTAAAATGTGCATCTAGATCTAGATCCAAATTTCAAAGGATCGTTACTGGAGGGAATTGTTGGTAACGTTGACTAGAGCTGATTTGTTCGTATTGTCTGTTAATTTGGCCGCTACATTAATGCCGTCAATTTCCTGCAGTCCTTTCTTTTTTAGGACTTGATTGAGAATGGTAAGATCATAAATACCAGATAGATCTGGTTTGCTTTTACCAAGAAATCCTACATTAAAGGCATCACTGGCGGACTTGAATAATGATTGTTTTATAGGGTCATAGGTTAATTCCAATCTAGAAAAGGCCTCAGAGAGCTGTTCATCTGGGATAGTCTGTCCTGTCAGACTTTTCAATTCAGCGTTGAATGCCTTTAGTGCTTCTGCTTTATGGGAATTTATCCATAGCGTTTCATTAACATGTGCTTCTAGTAATTTTCTTACTACTTCAGGATTTTGTTGAAGATATTCTGGATTAACAATTATGTTGGCAGTGACAAATTTTTTATCTGGCCACAACGTGCGTTCATCCAAAAAAAGTCTGCTATTACCTTCCTTTATCAGTTTTTCACCCCAAGGTTCAGGAACCCAAGCCCCATCGATCTCTTTCTTTAATAGTAATGTCAAAATATCAGCATTCTTAACGGGGAGTATCTCTACATTTCCACCTTTATCCTTTGTCTTGTATCCATTGTCAAGTAGATATTTTCTCAGTGCAACGTCTTGAGTGTTGCCAAGCTGAGGAGAGGCAAACTTCTTTCCAGCAAAATCTTTTGTTGAATTAATTCCCGAGTCGTTTCTTACGACAAATATCGCACCGCCACTTGATACACCAGAAATTATTTTGACGTTTTTTCCGTCAGAGACGACATAACCATTTATTGTTGGATTTGGGCCCACATATGCAACGTCCACTTGTTTTGCAAGTAGAGCTTCTATGGCTGATGGACCTGCATTAAAAACAAAAGGTTTTATTTCAATATTGTTGCCCAGTGCTTTCTGATAATCCCCATTTCCTATCCCGATTACTGCTTGTGCATGATTAATGTTAGGAAAGTATCCAATTTTCAGTTCTTTTTTCTCTACCTGTGAATACGTATGATTCGAAATAGAATGTTGTGCAAGAATTCCTCCTGCAATTAGTAAACCGACTACTGAAAGAAATAATCTTTTGTTCATAAAATCATTTTCTCTATAGGATATTTGAGTGCTTTGATATACATTATTTTAACAAATCGTTTTGCATTAACATGCAATAATGAATCCTACACAGGAGTATTGGAGGGTTCGAATCAGGTATGATTGGATAGATACAGGTACGGATGCGGTAGTAAGTATATTCTTTTAATGCCAATCCATCTTAATCATCAAATTACAGTCAGAGAAAACTTCCTTCAAAGTGGGTAATAAATGAATAATTCCAATTGCTTATGGAAGACCTGATAAAGTGATCTAAGAAGGAACTCTTAAAAATGCATAGAACTACGAGTAATGATGGTCATGTCAAAAAATTTTCAATTGTGGGAAGGATCTATAGGGATAGAAATTCATCCCTGCTAAACATGTGACAATTTATGAGTCAACATCTTGTGTTAACTGATTTCTAATCGTTCCTATCGAAGCTAGTAGTATTATAAATATAATCTGGAATTCGGTTGGGGATCAAGTCAAAGTTCTATTATTGCTCTTTTGTGCAGTATAACTGAATGAATCTCCTACATATCTATTTTTAAGCTTCAAATACGTGGAAGCCCGTTAAATCAAAGACTTTTATACGATACGGGAGAATAGGACTTTTGAGATTTCTGGTCAGAGCTCAAATTTCAACAGAGGCTGGTAATAAAATGGTAAAGAATCCAAAATTTTTGCAGGATCTAGAGAATTATATCAAAAAAGTGAACGCTGAGGCAGCTTATTTTTTTGAAGCAGGTGGAGATAGGACTTTTGCGTTTATTGTTAACCTTGAAAGTGCCGACATGATACCAGACACAGCTGAACCATTATTTCAAGACTTAGGAGCGAAGGTTGAATTTCATCCCGTAATGTTATTCGAGGATCTAAGAAAGGCAGTGTAACGTTTGAGATAGATGTTGAGATGATTAAGAGTGAAGTAAGATCTTATTCTCAAACTGGCAGAGAATATTTTGAAATGAGTTAGCCATTAAATAGGAAATTATAGTAAAAAGTTTTCTGTCTGTTGTAAAGTCGAAAAAATAATATTCGATAAAAATTCAATGTGAAATAATCAAATCCTATGAATTTTTCTCTTACTTGGCTTTCAAGAGATGGAAAGCTGTTACTTACGGTAAGAATTTTGAGGACATTTGGCTATGGATTTCTTAGTGTTATCATAGCCATATATTTAAAGTTGTTAGGTTTTGATGACATCCAGATAGGTCTACTTTTAGGATCGGCACTTGTAAACAGCGTGATTTTTACATTATTTGCTAGCTTTTATGCAGATAGAATTGGGAGAAGGAGGCTTCTTATTATTTATGCTTTATTAATGTCAGTTTCTGGATTAATATTCACATTTACTGACAATTATTTGATGTTAATATTAGCAGCGTTTATAGGAATTATTAATGTTACTGGATCAGAGACTGGTGCTTTCCTTACAATAGAACAGGCAATATTACCACAAACAATTAAAGATAAAAAAATGATGAATACAATATATGCACTATATAATATGGTAGGAACGTTTGCCATGTCTGCAGGCATCTTACTGTCTGGTTTACCATCTCTTTTACAATATCACTATTATGGATTAAGTCAAGTTGAATCAATCAAGATTCTATTTAGCTTGTACAGCATGCTTGGTTTATTTATTATGATTATCTACTTCATGATCTCAAAAGATATTGAAATTAAACTCAATACGAAGAGGACGGTTAAGCATACCCTATCTCCAAGATCAAAACAGATTGTTGCCAAGCTTTCCACATTATTCGCAATTGATTCATTTGCGGGAGGTTTTGTAATACAAAGTGTTGTGTCTCTGTGGTTCTTTACAACATTTGGAGCCGACCTTGCTGTTTTGTCTTATATTTTTTCAGCTGCGAATTGTTTAACTGCTTTATCTTATATTGCAGCTGCAAAGATTGCCGATAGAATAGGTCTTGTAAATACAATGGTATTTACACATATCCCGTCTAATATCTTGCTCATCTTGCTTGCTTTTGCACCCTCTTTACCATTGGCCATTATACTCTATTTAGTCAGAATGACTCTGTCGCAGATGGATGTTCCGACGAGACAATCATACATTGTAGCCATTGTCAGTGAAGATGAGAGAACTGCTGCTTTGGGATTAACCAATGTTTCAAGAAATATTGCACAAACAGTATCTCCTTCGCTATTTGGATATATCTTTCAATCGACTTTATCATTTGCAGCACCATTTCTATTAAGTGGTGTCATAAAGATTATCTATGATTTGGCACTCTATTTTAATTTCAGAAATATTAAACCAAAAGATGAATTATAGACAGACAAGATTAGCGTTACTAACACTTAACGACTTGGTTAAGTGTTCCATGAATCTGGACTACGATAAAATTCTACAAACAGATTCACTAATAAGGCCTTATGATACTGAAAGTTATACATGTCTGAAGATAAACTCTCCCAATTATCGAAATTCAAGTATATTAACATTGAAACATTTAGGAAAAATGGCACGGGAGTTAAAACTCCCATCTGGTTCATAGTTTACCAAGGTTTGATATATTTTAGAACTGATGCCAATTCTGGCAAGGTTAAGCGAATTAGAAACAATCCACATGTGAGGATTGCCCCTTGTGATATTCGTGGAAATCTAAAGGGAAGCTGGTTTGATGGGAAAGTAAACTTTGCAGATTCGGCAGAATCGTCAATGGTATATTCTATGATTGACAAGAAATATGGGTTTGTAACAACATTGATTAGAATATTTAATAAGATTAGGCATACTAATCCCGTCGTAATAGCTTTAGTACTAGATTGAGTTTGGAATCAAAATTCCTCATAATTTGATATTATCATTTGAATAGCAGAATTATATATTATTCCCAAATATCGATGTGAAAAGTTTACTTGAAATTGTATCGAAAATGCATATTGTAGCTGAGTAGGTCGGGAATTACTACCTTACTTAAATACAATATTATTGAATATAAAATATGGAAAAAATTGGGAAAGAGCGCGATATTATTGATAAATCCGATGAAACCAAGTATAGATCAATAAGACTTGTGGAAAAAAGTGATGAAACTGCAGAAGGTGATGGGTTTATCGTTCATAGATCCTTCCCTTCACGATCTATTCGGAATCTAGATCCTTTCTTACTTTTAGATGAGATGGGCCCGTTAGATTTGTTACCGCAACAGGGGACAGGATTTCCAGACCACCCTCATAGAGGCTTTGTAACTGTTACATACATGCTTGAAGGAAAATTCGAACACAAAGATTCTCAGGGAAATTCTGGTAAGCTTGGACCTGGTGATGTTCAGTGGATGACAGCAGGATCTGGTTTAGTTCATTCAGAGATGCCAGAAAAAGAGTTTGCTAAAAGTGGAGGTAGGTTGCATGGATTTCAACTGTGGATAAATCTTCGCAAAACTGATAAATGGATCAAACCAGATTACCAGGATGTTCCTTCCACAAAAATTCCTATAGTCAGGACGCCTGATGGTAAAGCATCGATTAAAGTTATTGCAGGAAATTACTTTGATACAAAGGCTGTAATTAGCACGTTGACTCCTGTTTTGTATTTGCACTTTACCCTGGAACCAGGTGCGGAAGTAATTCAACCCGTTCCCGAAAATTATAATGCATTTGCGTATGTTATTAGTGGTAAAGGTCTTTTTGGAAAAAACAAAATAACGGTGGGAGAAAAGAACTTGATTGTGTTCAAAAATGACGGTGAATATATTTCTATTAGTGAATCTGAGAATGCAAGATCTCCTTTGGATGTATTGCTTGTTGCAGGAATGCCTCTGAATGAATCAATAGTACAGTACGGACCATTTGTTATGAATACTAAGGAAGAGATTGATAAAACTTTAGAGGATTATCGGAATGGCAGAATAGGAAAGATTGAATTCTAAAACGATTAGTAGTATTTCTATTTTGTTTTATTGTATTGTATTCTGTTTTACTTACCTGCTTTAATTATATTATATACTGTTTGTAACCCTCCCCGCCTCATAGAATCTCTTCTTATTATATAGTTCAGAATTGGTAAGAAAGAGATCATGCCTCATCTAATTGTACATCAAGGTATAAAAAAATCTAGAATAGAGAATTACAACAAGCTAATTTTATGCTGCAGTACTCTAGTTGATAAATTTGTATCTAAACTCATTATAACAAAATGATATCTGGTTGGTTATTTGATGCATATGCTTTAAATGGTAGCATGATTTTCTGGATAAAAAAAGCTGATTCTACAATGATAAGAGTGGTAGACAAGAGTTGGAATCATAAAATCTATGTTGCTTCTGAAAAGTCTTTATTAAAATCTATCATAGAAAATAAAGAAATACTTTCCATGATAAAAGAACATAATTTTCTTTCTAAATTTGAATTGATAGCAGATATGAAGAGATCTCAAGTTCTTGAACTGGAGTTAAAAGATTCTACTTACTCATTAGAGTTAGCAGAAAAAATTGAGAGAATGGGAAGATTTGGACAATTTAGAATATACAATGTAGGCATTCTACCCGAACAATCCTATTTTTATGAACACAATATTTTTCCACTCATGAAGTGTAAAATTCATGTATCTAATTTAAAACTTAATTGGGATGACGAAGAGGATAATGTGTGGTCTACAGAATATGAGTTACCATTATTTAATAACATACATGTAAAAGTATATCCAAAAGTAAAGGAAGGAAAGATACCTAGAGTTACAGATTCAATAGCATCGGTATCTATACAAGACTGTGACAGAATTAAAGATACTATTCATATTCAGGGTACTGAAATAGATATTTTATATCAACTTGTTAAAGAAATAGAAAAAATTAATCCCGATTTTATTCTCACAGAAGATGGTGATTCATTTACATTTCCTTATCTAACGTACAGATCGGAAATCAATCAAGTAGATTTAATCCTAGATAGAGAAGGTGTACCATTATGCAGACCTAAGAGAGAGGGAATATCATATTTCTCTTATGGTAAGATATATTTCAAACCATTAGCTACAAAGCTATTTGGAAGGGTACACATTGACACAGACAATTCCTTTGTTCTAAATGAATCTGGTCTTCAAGGATTGTATGAACTTGCTAGGATTTGTAGGTTACCATTGCATACGGCGTCCAGGGCCTCTATTGGGAAGTGTATGAGCAGTCTACAATTCTATAATGCTATGATAAACGATATACTTATTCCATGGAAGCCCACGCAAGCAGAATA
>JAATVL010000194.1 GCA_014523525.1 Nitrososphaerales archaeon TH703
ATGTGAGGGAATTGCTGAAGCAATAGGGATGGTAAAAGTAGATGAACAATGGAAACATAACAAGAAATCCATTATGCCACAAATTGATTACGGAAAATGTGTGTTCTGCGGTCTATGTGTTGATGCGTGTCCTTTTTATGCACTGTATATGACAAATGACTATGAATTATCATCATTTACAAAGGAGCATCTAATATATACTCCAGCACAGCTTGCTATCAAGCCAAAGTATGATGGTGATGTAGAATTGCAGATTGGCCGCAGGGGTGCAGATCATGGTTAATCACTTATTATTGTAATTAGTGAATCCAACTTTATAAACGGCTATTCATGAAAAACTAATATAAGATTAAAGTAAATTCAAAGTAGGTGTTATGAAGTGAATTATTCTCATCCAGAAGTTCTGGTAGACACTAAATGGGTCGAAGGTCATATAAATGATCCAAAGGTTCGCATTGCAGAAGTAGACTATGATCCTACAGCTAATTACGTTTTGGGACACATTCCCGGATCAGTCCTTCTAGATTGGAAAGTTGATATAAACGATCCTCTTGCAAGAAATATTCTTAGCAAGCAAGCATCTGAAGAATTGTTACAAAGAATAGGAGTAAATAATGATACTACGCTAGTCCTCTATGGTGACTTTAATAATTGGTTTGCCGCTTTCGCATTTTGGGCACTTACGTATTACGGATGTAAAAATATGAAATTGATGAACGGAGGTAGGAAAAAATGGTTAGAAGAAGACAAGCCACTGACAAAGGATGTTCCTACTTATCCACCTGGAAATTTCAAGAGCTCTGATCCTGATAATAATATACGTGTGTTTCTAAAATACGTGAGTGATACTCTTGGCAGTAGGGCTCTAGTTGATGTTAGAAGTCCTAAAGAATTCACAGGTGAAATATTGGCTCCTCCAGAATATCCTACAGAACATGCTCAGAGGGGTGGACATATTCCTGGTGCAGCAAATATACCATGGGCTCAGGCGGTCAATGATGATGGAACATTTAAATCTGCTGATGAGCTGACAAAGATATATCACGCTAAAGGAATTACACCAGATAAGGAAATTATTGCATATTGTAGAATTGGTGAAAGATCATCGCATACTTGGTTTGTACTAAAATATCTACTTGGATATCCTAACGTCAAAAATTATGATGGCTCATGGACCGAATGGGGAAACATGATAAATAACCCAATTGAAAAGTAGTTTGATAGAGGCAAATATTCTCAAGATATATCTGTTCTCCTAATAACTATTCAATTCTATTTTATTTTATTTAATTTTGTTTTGTTTTATTTTGTTTTCTTTACTATAAAATGATAAAGGTTTCCTTCTTTTCTGAATTCTAAAAGATTTTGTTCTCTTTCTTCAGACCATCTAATCATTTCAAGATCCGCTGAAGTATCATCAGAGACAACATGAACTATATTTCCCACATCAATTTTGCCGATTAATTCATCCAGTTTTGTAAGTGTTGCTGCACACTCTACGCCGATTTCGAACATCTCATAATCAGGAAATGCCGAAAAACATCTAACATGAAGTTTTTCTATTAATTTTTTGATTTCACCATGACATTCATCAATAAATTTTAGATTATCATACTTAAAATTCGATTCATTACTCGAATCTGAATTCTGAATTTTTATCCTTACAAACCATCCCTCACTGTATGGAAAATCATTAGCAATTTTAGGATGGTCAGATAGTGCATTATTTAACTCAATGATTTTTCCTTTAATAGGACACCTCACCATACCGAAATAGCGAAGGCTTTCAATTGATCCAACGCTCTTGTTTTTGTCAATTATCGTTCCAATTTCTTTTAGCTTTATCTTGGTTAGTTTTCCTGCCAATGAAATAAGAATCGGTGTTACTCCTAATGTAACTATAGAACGGTCGTTATCATCATTCTTTAACCAAACGAGATTATCCAAATCGTACATAATCCCTTCAGGAAAATCACAATGGCTAATTTGCATGTCACCAGTGTTTATCATGTAGTCGGTTTATTTTTCTATTGAATTACCACAAATCAATCGCAGATTATCGATACTATTGGATAATATTCAATGGTTTAGATCTCAATGGTAAAACTGGGCCATTGTTAAAATACATTTGATGGTGTTTTATACCTTTGAATCCCGTTTAATACCAAAGATTTATATACCCTTTTAATACCATTTAAAGGTGAAACAAATTGACAGAAAAAACTAGAGAAACTGCAACAGAAAACGCAGAGATTTTAGACAGCTGCAAGCAAAATATGTTAAGAACAATCGATGAAATATCAAAGTATCAACCACAATATGCACAATCAATTTCGAACCTACAACAAGAATACCTCCAAGTGTCAAAAGACGCAGTAAACAGAACATTTGCAATTCAAAAATCATGGTACGGAAATGCACGAAATCCTTATACACCAGCAACAGTTCCATATGCAGAACAATTTAAAAAACAATCAGACGAAGTCACTTCTCAAGCATTCCATGTGTTTGGTACCGCCAACCAATTAGCGATAGAAAGTCTAAACGCCGCTAGAGAGAATATCAAATTGTATGGCAAAACATATGAAACAATGAATGAATATAATGCAAACTTGGCCAATACATG
>JAATVL010000195.1 GCA_014523525.1 Nitrososphaerales archaeon TH703
TACACTTGGCATGATGTATTAGAATACATTAGGAATAATTTTTTTTATGGTCTCTCTAGTGGTCTTAATATAGATTGTGAAAAAGACTTTGCATATATAGAAAAAAAAATATCGGAACGAGGCACAACTAATCGCCGTACGAACAAGGCGGATAGCGAGGATCCGTTAGGATACAAGATATATTTAAATAAAGATAATAAATCAATTGAGGATGTACCCAAAGTCAGAAACCTTTTGGATTTAACTTTAACTCCAGTTACTAATAATAAGTATAGTTAGGTTCGATTGGATTTATTAAATAACAACCAAGCTCTGGATCTGCCTCTGCAGAGGAAGCGTTTATCTATTTTAAGTTCTTATTACAGCATTATTAAAGTTGAATAAAAAAAAAGGAAGAAATTAGATTACTCATAATCAGAACTATCTTTACCATCAATAAAATGAGATTATTAAGCAGTAAATGATATGACTTCTCTTTTTCCATACTTTGTAAATAATTCATCATACCTCCTGGACTTTGCTGATAATAAATTGCCATTATCGTCATACATCTTTACAAAATTTGCTCGCATTGCAATATTTCCGTTTGAATCAAAGAATCTGACACTATATCCATTCATGCCGTTCTGTCTAGTTTCTTTTACAAATTTTGCAGTAATTACATTTTCAAGATTCAAATGTATATGCCATGGTTTACCCTCGTTACCAATAGTCATCCATTTATCATTTATTCGAACAGGTAAACCTCTCTCAATTCTAACTTCACAGATACCATTTCCACTGTTTACTGAAAACATAATATCGTCTAGGTTGAGTATATCAGAAACTAATTCTTTGATAAGTTGATGAGACATTAGTAATATTATAACATGGGTATAATAAAAATACAAGGTAGATGCTGGACTTTTTGATATTTGATGATATGACAAATTTTTCAAGTAAAATTGAGAAGATTTTTTGAATTGGTATCTGCTATTCTTAATGGTTCTGGTATTCTTTCCCCGTTCTTGGTCAACTTTTGAACGATTTGTATAGATTTATTTAAACTAGTTTTGTGTCCAATGCTGATGTAGATTGGTTTTTTTCCTTCTTTTTTAATTACATATCCCAAGACAGTTCCATCATATTCAATGAAGTGATCCCTACGTGGAGAACCACATAATAGATTTTTAGCGACTCCTATAGTTGGCTTATCAATGGAGTAGCCAACATAACTAGCTAATCCGCACTTCCTTGGATGCATGATCCCATGCCCATCAATAAGCAGAATATCAAAATCAGATTCATTTCTTAGTAGTCTCAAAGTATTTAGTAATGGTCCAGATTCTCTTAAGAAAAGTAAACCTCGAATATATGGATATTCTACTTTGTATTTGAGATTGACAGAAGCCATCAAGTCAAAGGTAGAATTAATTATTACAGCAGAACAATATGCTATATTATCTTTATATGATACATCTATACCGCAAATATTTTCTACTTTATGAAACATATCACGAGTAATTATCTTTTCAGAAATTTCTTTTTGAAGAGCAAATGCCCAAGAGTAATGTTTTTTCATGATACTTATTTTATTTCAGGTTTCTTAATGTTGACTATTACCTAATTGATTACCTCTATTAGTGGTAATTAAGATTTAATTTTGGTTAAAAATATTCTTATTGACATTCAATTAAACTCGTGCTTCTACTAGAAAGAATAAATTTGCAGAATTTGGTAGTTTAATTTAGGGAGCGTTTAGTTAATATAAAGAATAAGAAAAACTCGCAACTAGAATTTTGTATACTTGCGAACTAATATCATAAAAATAATGCACAATGGTACGTTTTGTGGCTTGATTCTATTAGGCAGGTTACGAAGTCAAGGATGTTTTTTATATGATTACTTGGATTACCATTCTGACATAAAATGCCAGAACTTTCCGAAAAGAAATCACAAGGTGGATTTGAATGGCAGATAACCGAGAAAGTCAAGGAGACTCATGATACCTATACTTCACCTTATTGCCAGTTTCTACCTCGCATAGATTCAATTTCAATATAGGCGAATTTGTAACTTTAAGTGTACTACTCAAAAGGCCAACATCAACAGGAGGTATTGAGGAGAATCTGGTTAATCGTGCCTATTCAATCGCATCCTCGCCAACTAGAGATTTTATCGATCTTACGATCAAAGAAGAGAAACCATATGGCTATATCAATCCCATTACAGGAAAATCCGATGCTTTTGCCGCTTATTTTAATCAACAGGTAAAAGTAGGAGATAAAATCACGGTAAAATCAAATCTAGTCAAGCAGCATTTCTTATGGAAAGTGGCCGCTGGAATCGAGAAGAACGTAGCATATTGGTCTGGTGCAAATGGCGCGCAATCTGCAAGATCATTGATTCAGTATATGGAAGACAAGAAAGACCCTGATTTTAATCTTGTACTTTTCTACAGTAACACGAAGCTATATACAGACAATGGAAATTCAGACATTAAGCAAGGTGAACATCAACCTGTTGATTCTTTGAATGTGATTTACTATAATTGGTTGATAAATATTGCAAAAAAACTTGAGAACTTAAAAGTAATTTTTACATTCACAAGAGAACAAGAAATGCCTACTGCAGCCCCTAATGATGCAAGAATTATTTATAGGAAAGGAAGATTCTTCTTAAATCCCGATGGTTCTCCGGAAAGAACACTATTTAAATATGGTAGAAATGTAGAGACATCTTTTAATCCAATATGTGGTAGCAGTGCATTCATAAATGGTATCGTAAGGTTACCAAATGGGAAGATAAATAGGGGCAAAGGAATATTACAGAATTTGATTGAAATTGAAGGAATAAAACCTGAAAAAACCGACAAAGAACAGTTCTACTTAGAACAAGTCGGCGCAAAGCAATGAAATTAAAAAGTAGAACATTTTGAAGTTTCGGGATGGTATGTTAAATATCATCTTCCAACTATTGACTTTAATTTACAACATGTTTTTATTATTATTAAAACAAGTATTTTCTATGCAGCTATAACATAAGAAAGTACTGGAAATCAGGCATGTAGTGGAAAAGACAAATTATTTATTGTCATGCATTGAGAAGGATTGGTTTATTTGATATTCAAAAAAAGAGTATATCAATCATTTTGATAAATGATTATTGAAGAAATAATATGAAGATTTAGATATAAAATATTGAGCCAA
>JAATVL010000020.1 GCA_014523525.1 Nitrososphaerales archaeon TH703
CAATAAGTATTGAACAGCGTTCAGCAATTCAGAGGATGAGACGTTGGAATAAGATATCTAATAATAACAGAAGCTACCATAGAAATCTTAAAAATGCTTTCGCCGTTCTCATAAGGATAAAAGATAAGCTTTCCTTGAGCAATACTATCGTAGAAAAATCAGCCTACTACTACAGAAAGATCTTGGATCAAAATCTAATAAAAGGCAGATCTATAAAGGGGTTTGTTGTTGCTTGCGTATATGTGTCGTGCAGGGAGATGAATATCCCACGAACTATAGAAGAAGTTGCTGAAATAGCAGATGCAGACAAGATCTTTGCGGGAAAATGCTATCGGCTACTAGTTAGAGAACTCAAGATTCGGCTTCCTTCTATAGATTCTAGTTCTCACCTGGCTAGAATAGCTAATAACGCAGGGGTCAGTGAGAGAACCTTTAGACACGCTATACAAATGATGTCAATGATAAAAGATGATCCAGTTTCCTTTGGGAAGGATCCGTGTGCCATCGCGGTCGCAGTATTGTACGGAGCATGTCTAGAGAAAGGAGAAAAAACTAGTCAATCTAGAATATCATTAGCTGGAAATGTAAGCGTAGTAACGTTAAGAAAGAGATTCTTGGATATTAAAAAAATCTTTCCAAATATCCCAAATGGACCCAATAGTAAATGACTACTGATAAATGACTACTGATAAATGACTTCTGATAAATGACTACTGATAAATAACATTTGAAATAATTCTTGGAGATTAACATTATGTTGACTCTAATTGATAATTATTACATTTCTCAATTTAACATTCAATATGAATTTATTTTCTGCTCTAATTTTGAAAAAGGCTTGTTGCTCCAAGATGTGTTATCTTACTTTTACTTACTTTTACTGTTATAGTGACATTAAGGTAATATTATCGATTAAACAACAGAAGCCGTACAAATGACCAAGAGAGAAAAAAAACACTTCAACATCATGATTATTGAAGATGAGCAAGATATCCTTTTACTCTACAAGGATTATCTTTTGAGTAGGGGGCATAAAATTGTCGCTACCTCAACAACAGCAAATGAAATCCTCTCAGATTATGATAGAATTCAGCCAGATGTGGCGATAATCGACTATAAGCTACCTGATAATAAGAATGGAATAGATGCGGCGATTCAAATATTAGATAAATACCCATCTGCAGCGATTCTAATAGTTACCGCATATGAGACCGTAAGGAAAGAAATTGCAAAAAGATCCCTTTTTGACAATAAACGAGTAGAGGTTTTGATAAAGCCATTGAGGCTTACACAATTGGAAACCTCTATTGTCGACATTGTGAACAAGAAGTAGCCCTCTCGAATTTTACTTAGTTCTATTTGAACGCGGTAAATCTAATTTGAAAGAATTAAATTTTCTTAATTATTTTGCTGGTCAGCAAATCCTCTTCATCAGATGTATCGATAATTGTGCTTGATTTTCCGAAAACGCTCTCAAATATCCTATCCAAGTACATCTGAATGTGCGGTGAGGTCAGCCATAACTCCTTATTTCCATATTTAAATCCGTACCGCTGTGAACTTCCTAATAACTCCCTTTTTTCAAGTTCGCGCAGATAACCAGACGAGATTCTATTTTCGTCAAAATTATTTTCCCGTGCCATCTCGTCAATAATAAAATGTATTCCTGATCCATGCTGGGCGGCTGACTTATTTCTATATGCTATTTCCTTTGGAATTCCTAACTGATTCGCTAATATTCTATGAACACGTTTTCCAAGCAGGTCGTTTGGTCCTATAATATTGAGTTTTGGATTGATATCAAAAGCGGTTCTGATGATTTGTTTGTCCAAATAAGGTTCCCTCATCTCAATTCCATGTGCCATAGTTGTTTTATCTTCTCTTTCCAATGTTTCCTTATAGAGTAAAAAGAGATCCTCTATCATGTGGGCTCGGAGGGATGCATACCCTTCAGTTTCAACTACTCTTGGATACCACGGATACCCTCCAAATATTTCATCTACGCCTTGGCCAGAAATCACTACTTTAACATGATCCTTCTTTGCCAAAGCCATTGCAGAATAAATAGGCAATGCAACTTCAACTTGGACTGCATCCCTTTCTTCAATCGCATGTATTATTTTTGGTAACATCTCCTGAGTACTGCGTTTGGTAATAACGTTTACTTTAAGGGTCAACTGGAGATCCTTTGCTACCTTATCTGCAAATAGAATATCCGAAGAATCAAGAGTGCCCGCGTTATAACATATTACTTCCTTCACCATATCCTTGGCTAACCAGGCAACTAGGACACTATCTATACCTCCTGAAAATATGATACCTATTCTATCAAGTCCCTGAGTACGCTTTTTCATTGCTAATACCAAGGCTCTCTTGTATGCTGTCAAAGCTTCTTCAAGAGTATTGTATCTGAATTTTTTCTTGTTAGGATTCAGCGCCCTAGGAGGCTCTGCAATTCTATATTCTCTTAAAGCGCCTTTATTACTTATAATAACAGCATGACCAGGCATTACTCTCCTGACAGATTTATTTCCACCTAAAAGCCAGATTGCTTTTTGTTCGGATGCAAACGTTACTTGTTGAAGATCCTCACTATAGTAAAGCTGCCTGACGCCTAACAAATCTCTAATTAGAGCTATTTCCCCTGTCTTATGATCCTTTACTGCAATACTATACACTCCATCCAAAACTTTTGCCATTTTTGTTAATGCCTCCACTAAAGTTGCCGACTGTGCTAATTTTTCTTCAAGCAGGTGAAGTATGACTTCGCTGTCTGAAGTACTAACAAAATGATGCTGAAGTTTCAAACTATTCCTGATCTGTTTATAATTATATATCTCTCCGTTATGTCCTAATGTTAGTCTTCCATCACAGCTTGTGAAGGGTTGTCTTCCTAATTGGCCACCAACTATTGCTAACCTAACATGACCTAATCCAAACCTCCCATCAATATAAGGGGAGGACGATTCAGAGGATTCCAAAGAATTAGCCTTGTTTTGCCCAACTTGTATTGCAACACCATCAGGACCACGATTATGCATGCATGATAGCATGAGAATCAGGTCCTCCGTTACGCCCTCGTTATTTTTATTTAGGATACCAGCTATTCCGCACATTTTTTCCTCCAACTAACGGCAAAATTTATACGATAAACCAAAAGATTCTCCCTTTACAAACTATTCTTCAACATGATTTATCAGTATTACATCGCAATTTCATGTTTTTGATACTCTTCACATATTTAGGTTGACAGAAGCCAAATATTAATCATTACTAAGAAATCCAATTGTTCAATACAATTTATATAATAGCTTATTTACTAAGCATCAGTTTTTACATATTGATCCTTTACATTATACGATTGTGAATTGAAGTCTACTATATTGTAAAGGTATTTATATTATATAAGAGAACAATCTAGTACGCATAAAGTAACCATACTTATATTTAAGTAATCATACTTGTTCTAGAAATTGCTTAGGATCATATGTAGAATCATATGCAGCGCAGTTTAAATCCGATTTA
>JAATVL010000196.1 GCA_014523525.1 Nitrososphaerales archaeon TH703
AAGCTACCGATATCGAGTGCACACATATTATCAGCAAACCATACAATAAAGGACTCATCCCTTCCAATCTCTGTTTCGGCGTTCAATATTGCACCTCCAGTCCCATTTTTTTTGTCTTCTACAAACACAATTTGCTTACCTACGATCCTTTCCTTACCTTCAAAATAATTAATAATCTGTTTTCCATGATCATCGAATTCACATACAATCACGAAGGATTCTACCTCCGGAAACCTAGCAAGGTACCTTAGTATATGGTCTATGATCGGTCGTCCGTCTAGAGAGATCATTGGTTTTGGTGTGTATTGAGAAAAAGGCTTCCCTCTGCTGCCACTGCCACCCGCAATCAATAATACTTTCAGTTATCGTCTTCACCTGTCATATCATGATTCCGTATCACCACTCAAATATTCTTATCGGCTTATTCAGTAATGCCAAATTCTAACAATTACCTGCAATATATCCTGCCGGGCAAGACTTTCAAAATAAGTATCTCCAAATAATCTTCATATTTAAATAACTGTGTACTCCACAAAGTGGAAAACGTTACCTTTATGAATGAGGCAGTAGCTCGCAAGATGATCTTTGATTAGAATGAGAATCATACTATGTAAATATTCCTAAATGAATACCTTGCGGCTACTTCTTTTTTCGTTCGAACTTCTTTCGAATTATAGAAATGAAGTATTCTATCATCATCAAAAATTCTGAAAAGCCGAAAGCAGAAACCATCGAAATCCCACCCGAGCTAGGACTAGCCTAATGACATATCCATGATTCCACACACCAGAGTTCCAAGGATGATGCGTAACGTTGTTTTTGTCACCACTTATATGTCATTACAAGTATTATATAACCAATTAACAAATTTTAGTAATTATAGTAATAGTATCATTCCGTAGTTGCACTTCAACATCTAATTGTCGGCATCTACATGAATGTACTATTTGACCATCAATTCTAACTCAGTGTAAAACTCGCAAAGGTCAGACATTTTTCTTTATAGGATAATAGCTAATAATAAAAGAATACAATTGATCTTGACCTTTATGAACTCATGCTAAAATTTATTTTCATGATAGGTATAATTACGCAAGAGTAAATGATAATATTCTTCGCGAGCCCAATAGGATTAGGACATGCTACGAGAGATATCGCCATTTGCGAAGAGCTAAAGTCCTTGACTAAGGAAAAAATCTTGATTATTACTGGTCGACCAGCGCATGACATTTTTTCCAAGAATGGATATCTCGTTGATAATGTATATAGCCCCGAAGAATTTGATATTGATAGTCTAATGCGGTTACGATCACCTTTGAGGTGGCTTTTTAAATATTTCATGTATTATAGAAAATGCAAGTTAATTGCGACTGGTTTTGTGGACAAAAACGTAGATAGTCTGATTATCAGCGATGAAGATTTTGCGTCAATATCCGTGGGGGAAAAAAGAAATCGCAAACGAGTACTAATTACTGATTTACTAGAAACTCATTTTGTTAATGGAATATTTTCAGCGATTGAATCTAGAATGAACATATCCATGCAAAATATGTTAAAAAAGTGTAATCGTGTTCTTATTCCTGATAATGGACAGGACGTCGATAATATATCTTATGTAGGACCAGTTGTAAGAAATTTAAGTATAACTGATAGGGCCTTATTACGTAAAAAACTAGGGATTGAAAAGAGAACAATATTGGTTAGTATTGGTGGAACTAGCGCCGGGCGATACTTAATTGAAAGAACTTTAAGTGCATATAAGAATTTAAATATGAAAACGGATCTAGATTTATTAGTTGCTCTAGGGCCCTCATTATCTAAATTTGAAAATAATAATACCAGCTATAGAAACATTGGGTTTGTAGATAATTTGCACGAATATGTGTGTGCATCAGATCTTGTAGTATCATTGGCTGGAAGATCGACTATCGATGAGTCCCTTGTTTACGGAACTCCAGGTATTTTCATACCTATCAAGGATCATTTTGAACAGGAACAAAATGCAAAGAAATTGGGTTACTCATATGATGATATATCAAGATTGCAAACTTTAATAGAAGAAAAATTAGAATTGGGTAGAACTAATAGGGCTGATGTAAAGAATGGGGCCAAGAAGGCTGCAAAAATTATAACGGAAATGGTATAATAATAAAGAACAATATTGGTGGCTTATCTACCTATCGTAGGAAGCTTATACTCGGCGACCTTCGTAAGTTTATTATGTAAGGCCTTCGGAGGGATTTGAACCCTCCTCGAGCGGTTTCTTCCAACAAAAATTCATTTTGTAGTCCACAGCCGCCTATACTGACCAGGCTATACTACGAAGGCCGATCAACATTGCTTTGATATGTTTACAGTATATAATTGTTAGATAAATCATTTTTAAATCGTAATGATATCTTTTCGAACAACCTGTATTCCTTCGTTTTCCAATTTATTGCCCAATGCATTTATGCCTATTGAATCTCCGGCCAGGTGTCCTAATATTACCAGGTTGCCTTGAATATTACTCTCCCTTAATTTGACCAAATCGTTGTAATCAATATGAAAATAAAGAACCGTGGAATACCATTTTCAAAATAATTCCTAGCTACAAGATATCCACCATTTGTTCCTGCAGCTATTACTGCAACCCATTTCCCTACGTATGAATCAAGTTGTCCATAAGCAACTTGAATCTTAGTCTCTGCTTTTTTGAACTCTGGTATTTCCTCTAAAGCCGTAATGATCTCTGATACTAAATTTGCATTTCTCTCCTGAATCTTTTGAGAAATTACTCTTCTTGCATACTCATCACATGGTTGATGAATGTTTAGTAATGGCATACCTAATATTTTTGCAGAATCAATAACGGAAGAGTATATCTGAGCATGATTCCTGATTTGTATTCTCTTCTTTAGGTCCATAACAGACAATCTAGCAGTTTTTTCTGAAATGCCATTTTCCTTCATGTAGTCGATATGCCTATCAATAACTTTGTAAAAATTAATAGCAGCTTTACCAATTGGGTGATGAGTTATCACTGCATCACAACCTAAATTCTTTGCAAGCATTAGATCTGCGGTGGTTACATCTATCATTAACATTACCTTCTTTATGTTCTTACCAGGTACATGAACCGCAGTATCGGCAGGTATTGAGTTCCAGTCAACCATATCAAGAGCAATTTTTAAAATTTGATCGGTGTCTAACATCTTGTATTTGCTTTTTTTGGAATCATAAGAATATAAAGAAGTTTTGGAAATTGTTTGGAAGGAAATAATTTGATCACATGAATAACAAAAATAGGCTCGAAAAAAGTCTCATCTCATTACATTTTGAATTTTACCAGTCCATGATAGGTTAAGATAAATTTTAACATTTAAATGTCATTGTGCAACTCGTTTTTGTACTATGAGTTGTTCTGATGAATATATATCACATACAGATA
>JAATVL010000197.1 GCA_014523525.1 Nitrososphaerales archaeon TH703
TAAAGGTGTCCAACAACTATCACAGCTTGCACTTGTTATTGAATACGAAGCAAAAAGACAGGATGGGTTAAATCAAATTGCAAAAGAATTAAGGGGACGTAACATCGATGAATCAAGATTCATGGACAACGTTACAGATGTGACCGATTTAATAAAAAGATCATCCTCAAAAGTAATAAAGAAAATCCTCAGTGATGATTCTAGGTTTATGGCATTCGTTTTGCGAGGTTTTAGAGGTATATTATCTTTTGAACCATATCCAGGAATTAGGTTGGGAAGAGAGTTGGGGGACCTTGTAAAATCCTATGGAATAGGTGGAATATTTCACTCCGATGAATTACCGAACTATGGCATTAGTAGTGAGGATGTCCAATCAATATCTTCTGAATTAAAAATGAAGAAGAATGACGCTTTTGTATTAATAGGTGGATCAACAAAATCACTAAATACGGTATTAACTGAATTATCAAATAGGATCAAAAGATCATTTTCAGGCGTTGTTCCTGAAACACGTTCTGCAAGATTAGATGGTGTTACCGTATTTAGTAGACCCAGACCTGGATCATCAAGGATGTATCCAGAAACAGATATCCCATACATATCAATAGATGATAACAAGATAAAGGAATTATCTAAAAACATACCTAAACCATGGAACGTAGTCGTAGATCAAATTTGCAAGAAGTACGGCATTAACAAGACATTGGCTGAAAATATTTTTGATTCCCGATATTTTTCTCTTTTTGAAAAAATAATTTCAAAGACCTCAATCAACCCGTCATTCGTTATATCTAAACTTACGGAGGATTTAGTTAGTTTGGAGAGAGAAGGATACGATACTTCAATTCTCACTGACGAAGTATTATTTTATCTGTTTATGCAATTAAATAATTCTAGAATATCCAAAGAATCTATTCCAATAATATTTGAAAAACTGTTGAAAAAAGAAGTTAATGATGTCGATGAAGTAATTAGGGCTTTTGGAACTGAAAGGGTAACTGAAGGGTATGTGGATAAGACCATAAGCAGAATAATAGATGAAAATGATACCGTAATTTCTGAGAAAGGATTGGATGCAATTGGGCTTTTGATGGGTAGGTGCATGGAAATTCTGAGAGGCAAAATTGACGGTGAGAAAGTTAATAAAAAACTCATGACGAAATTAACTGAACACATCCAAAGATCCAAGGGAAAGAATATCAAAAAGAATTGAAATCATTGCACTATAATTTAATTATTCAGAACATCAAATGTACTCTTGTAAAAATTTGAAAGTTTTATAAAATTTTGTTGCTAATTCTACTACAAGTAATTCGAAGATTTGCTGTCAGAATAATCTAACTTGCTTATATTCTATACTTTCTGGTATTGAATGTACCAATTTAAGATACCTGTTTGTATCTTGTTCTTCTTTTTAACCTTTTAAAGGATTCTGAGATTATCCAATAAATGCAAGTAGCAATACCTATAAGCAAAATAATGACGCCTATTAGAATTGTGTGAATTTCAATTTTTAGATTTCTATTACTATCAAAAAGGATCGAACTTCCAAAGATACTATTTGTGTAGATTTCCTTTTTATTGATATTAGTTAAAACCGCTGAATAGTTACCACTCATTGGTGGAACAATTGTAGTAAAGAACGGTTGTGAAGAATTATGATCAAACAATAACGTTCCTTTTGGATTTAAAATCCTTATATTAAGTAATTCTAAAGAATTGTGTGGGGTAATGGATAACGATACGTTTCTTCCTTTTTGTACATCTTCCAGTGATAGAATGGCATGACTTTCATTACTTATTTTCCCGTTAAACACAGTACTTGTGGAGTGAAGAGGGTCTGGCACACGTATAGAAGAAATAGAAATTATTGTTATGCCAATTAATAATGATATCAATCCAATAGCTAAAACACTCCATTTCATTAATAATCACCTACCAGAGATGGCATCTAATTACTTATCCTCATTTAACGAATTACAAATACGTATTCTAAAGGCATTAGTATATTCCCAAATAATAGTTTTAGGGTTGGCGTTAACCGCTTATTACCTTGAAGGAATGTTAATTCATAATATATAAATAAACTAAATTTTGATATACATGCCATGAGTAGTTTAAGGCACTCAAAATCTATCTTGTTTGGTTTAACTTTTGTATTGATAATGTCCATGACATTTGGAGTAATTGCTGCTTTTGGCCAATCATCCTCCCTCGACAGTCCTTTAGTCGGAGTTGTAATGAAGGGTGGAGTTACAGATCAAAAACAAGTCAGAAACGATACATCATTACCTCCTGCGAATTATTTCGATGAAAGCTTCAAGTTAATAAAAGATGCAGGGTTAAATCATGTCAGGCTCTTATTATACTGGGAATCATATGAGAAAAATCCACAAGCATTCATGAATGAGTTAGAGAAGGTAGCAAATCTCGCAGATAAATATGGCATTAAAGTTATTTATGATAATCATCAGTGGCATACCTCCTCGTGGCTTGAAAAGAGGGGAACAGGTTTTCCAGCGTCCCTTTTTGAGAATAATTCACAAAAATACCCAAAGGACAGTGGGGGTAAAGAGGGACAACCAGTAGCAAAGCTGTGGTGGTCTGATTTTTGGGATGGATCTATCAAAGATGCCCAAGGAAAGGATGCATGGACATCTTTCGCTGACTTTTGGAAAAAGGTAGTTACAAAGCTAGACGGGCATCCCAGTACTTTCGGATATGAAATTCTGAGCGAACCTCATGTAGAAAGTTCAGATCAATGGGAGAAAATTGGAAATTTCAATTCATTCGTAACTGATGAATTACGATCATTAACTAATAAGACCATAATTTATAGTATGAATGTTCCCGTAGACCTTAAAGGACCGATTCAATTAACACCAGAAAATCTTGCCAAGATGGCTCCTACAAATAAAGAAAATGTAATGTTTAAAATAAGCGTATATGGAAATCCAGACAGAGATCAATATCAAAAACAAAGATTTGACTTGTTCAAAAAAGCTAGTGAACTGACAGGTGATCCACTCTATGTCGGTGAATGGAACAATGTCGTAAGAACTCAAGTTAACGGAGTATTTCAGCTGGATCCTGCAAAGAGCGGTCTTGACCAGCAAACCACAGATGCCATGCTGCAAGCGTTTAAAGACAATAATATAACCGCCTCTGCTTTCTGGAAATGGGATTACCAAGATGCAGATACTCCAAGCTTCAATCTAATATTAAATCAAAATGGAACGATAACGCCAACACAATATTACACATATCTCAAGAACTCAGTGGCTAAAGTCTACCCTGACCTTAATGCTCAGAAGTAAACCCTATGTGTAACCTCCAGAATTATTAGCCTCGGTTCCTACCAGAGACACAAACACGTCATCTAACGTAATAGGCGACACCTTGAAGAAAAAATTTTTCCTTATGGCAATTGCTGATAATTCCTGAATGTTGGATTCAAAAGTGAATAGTTTTAGTATATCCGTTCCAGTATCAACTACAGTGCCATATGATTTTAGAACCTCACCATCAACGCCAGATTTCGATATCTCTATTTTAATATTTTCTTTAATATTCTTCCTAATGTCTGAAAGCGTTCCTTGCGAGATAATTACTCCCCTATCTATGATGACTATATCATCGGACAATTCTTCTGCCTCATCCATATAATGTGTTGTAAGCAGGATAGTTGTTCCACTCTCCTTTTTTTCCTTGATTGCTTTCCAAATTTGACGTCTTGACACAGGATCAAGCCCAATCGTGGGTTCGTCTAGAAATAGTAGTTTTGAGTCGATAGCCATTGCCATCGCTACTAGTATTTTTTGTTTCATTCCTCCTGAAAGATACATGGCAAGTTTATTTCTCACATCATACAATTCAAACTCTTGAAGGATCTTTTTTGCTCTTA
>JAATVL010000198.1 GCA_014523525.1 Nitrososphaerales archaeon TH703
AATTAAAAACTTTAAATTATCATTGCTATCGAAACGATATCAATTGTCCGACGCTGATGAAGAACCGCCTGGAAGGGCGGGGACCTCTTCTCATAACCAACTTGTCAGGTCCCTTGGGCTCCTAGATATACTGATGGTTGGAGTAGCTGCAATGATAGGTGGTTCGATTTTTGTTCTGACTGGGCCGGCAATAGGTCTTGCGGGCAGCGCGGTTATTGTTGCGTTTATTATTAATGCGATAATAACGCTATTTACTGCTATGGCATATGCCGAACTTGGTTCCGCTATGCCAGAAGCGGGAGGCGGATACCTATGGGTGAGAGAAGGCTTACCTCGACCGAACGCTTTCATAAGTGGATGGATGGCCTGGCTTGCACACATAATCGCTGGATCGTTATATGCTGTAAGTTTTGCTTCATTCCTCACAGGGTTATTGGAGATGATGTATCTTCCGCACGATCTTGTGCTTTTAAACATTATCCCGTTAGACAAGTTTATAGCAGTAGTATCTATTGCCGTTTTCACTTATATCAATATTAAGGGAACATCTGAAACCGGTAAGACGGGTGATATCGTTACTATTATTCAGCTAGGATTAATATTTATTTTAATTGTGGCCGGCTTGTGGGTCATGAGTGGCAATCCCAACTGGAAGATGAATTTTTCGAATTTTGCGCCAATGGGGATCGGTGGAGTAGTTGCAGCAATGGGTCTGACTTTCATAGCATTCGAAGGATATGAAGTAATTGTTCAAACAGGAGAGGAAGTAAAAAACCCAAGAAGGAATATTCCACGGGCGATATTCATCTCACTAGGTGCCGTAGTTATTGTGTATTGTCTGATTGCCTTTGTATCTATAGGCGCAATATTTCCAGCTGGCATTGAGTCATGGAAATTCATAGGTGAGAGTGGTGAACTTGGAATAATGAAGGCAGCAGAATTGCTAGCTCCTTACGGAGCTTTTATCGTTCTAGCTGGAGGTTTGATTTCCACTCTAGCTGCTTTAAACGCAACAACATTTTCTTCGGCCAGGGTAGCTTTTGCCATGGGCAGGAATTATAACATGCCATATCAACTTAGTGCTATCCACAAAAAGAACAAGACACCTTATGTAGCAATACTAATATCTGGTATCATAATGGCAATTATGGCTTACGGACTTCCTCTGGGACAGATCGCCGTTGCAGCAGGTGTTATCTTTCTATTACTATTTACTCAAGTAAATATGGCTGTCATCACTATTCGTAGGATATATGGTGACAAGTTAGAATACGGTTTCAAAACACCATTCTTTCCAGTAATACCAATAATAGGTATCTTCCTCAAACTTGGGCTAGCTATTTTTCTTCTGTTTACTCAACCTTTGAGCTGGGCGATAACCGTAGTATGGGTGGTGATTGGATTCCTCGTATATCGAATGTACACATTTAGGAAGGAAATAGATCACTATGCTCCAATTGTTACTAGTGAAGGCGATTTGGAGAGAAAGGACTATAGGATTCTAATTCCATACACACCTGAAGATCCAGATAGATTATTAAAATATGCAATAAGAGTTGCGAAAGAAAATTTCGGAGAGATTAATATTTTGAGAGTGATTACAGTTCCAAAACAGACCCCGTTATCTGCGGGGACTGGATATGCTGAAACAGCAAGGAAATCATTTGAACCATTAGACAAGATAATGGACAAGGAGAACATACTAAATCACTATCTTGTGAGAATATCACATGATGCAAGCGAAGCAATATTAGCTACTGTGGAGGAACAAAAAATTGATTTACTAATAACAGACTTTGAAACATTCAGGAACAGCAAAAAAATTCAAACAATTTTGACCTGTGATGTACTGGCCATATTATCAGAAGGAAATGAAGAGTTCACATTTGAACCTACACGAACTTCTAGACGGCGCTTTGGTCAGAAAAATTTGGTTGTACTATACAATGGAGGAGATCATTCAGATCTAGTTTTGAAGGCTACAAGTTGGTTAGAACGTTCAGGACAATTCAAAATTAATGTTTTATATGTAAATACCAAAAAAGACGATGAACAGGAAAAAATTGTAAGCATAACTGATATACTAAAACAAAAGGAATATCTTGAGCAAGTTGGAATCGAATTCAATGAGATTAATCTTTCAGAGAGTGATATTCGATATAGTAACGAAGCTGCAGATACAATTTTGTCTTCACTGAGTAATTTTCAACCAGATGTTATTATAACTGGTGCGAGCATTTCAAAATTCAGCTTATTTAGTGACCCTCATTTTCTAAATATGTTGTATGAACTGAAATGTCCAATTATAGTAGCCAGACATTTTGCTATCCCTGGAGTTCACAAGATTAAAACTTTAATCCATAAATTAAGAACTCTAATACTTGAAAAGATCAATGACTTGAAAAAAACTCGACAAATTTGAAGTAATTTCCATTCATGCTGCTCTCCTTGCAAAGATAATAGCTTACTTTGTATTATGAAAGACAAATATGGATTCGTATGATAATTGATACGGCAATTAATTAGGAGTTGATTTGAGATTATCAAGATTTATATTGCATTAATTGACTTAGGTAAGCCTAATTGTTTTATGTCCATGAGAAAATTTATTCCTTCAAAGCCTGATATGAGGTAGAAAAAATGAATGAAAATTTTCTATGGGATTGTAAATAAGAAAAAAATTCCATTATACATGTGGATTGTTCTCCTTGCTCCCAGTCTCTTGTTTAATTCCACATACGGCGCGCAAAATATTGGAATTAGTTCTAACGACCTAATTTTAGTGACAGTTAACCTACAAAGAATCTTAGAACAAATGAATTTGGTTCAGGCAAGTCTTTCGAAAGGAGATAGCACAAGTGCTTTTGAACATGCATATATTTCACACTCAATAATTTTTCCTTCATTCAAGGACAAACTAGGAGAAATTGATAGGAATTCATCTGAAAGATTAGAATCATTATTAATTGACTTACCAATAATGGTAAAATCTACTCCATCATCGGAAACAGAAAGTAAGATAGCTCAAATTGTGGATTTATTGAATACTACTACCTCAAATTTTCTATCACCAAATAATTTGGATTACAATTCAATCATAGCATCAACTATTATGGTACTGTTAAATGATAGTTCTAAATTCTATCACACATCTAATTTTGGTAATACTAAGGATCCCAATAATAAAATTGATTATGAAAATGCAATAGGGATGGTAGATATCTCACATAAATTATACAAAAATATTTCTAATTCCTTTGGTGATTCCAAAAAGCTAGAAATTGAGTCCTTTTTTGGGGACCTGAAAGATTCCTTATCTCAAAAATCTGATCCGCAAAGCATCTTAAAATTGATAACAGCTATCCAAACGAAATTAAATGAAAATGAATCAAATTTTCAATCCAATGATTCTTTAACTATTTATTTTGGAAATATAAAAAATTTATTGTCAAAAATCAGTGGTGCCATAAGGAGCAATTCTGATTATTCTTCTGCCGAGAAGTACGCAACTGCTGCATATTTGGACAATTTCGAATATCTCGAACCACCACTTGAAAAAGTTGATCCGAATCTTAAGAATAGTTTAGAATTAATGATGAGAGAAGAACTTCGGGAATTAATAAAAAACAAACAGCAATCAGAAACAATTGTTCTTTTAACGAGTATCACCAACAATCTTTCAAAGGCTGCGAACCTCTTGAATGTAAATTATGAAACCCTTATTGTAAATGAAAACTCACAGTCTTCAGTTCCTATAATAGAGAATACTCAACTAAACAATTTAAGTGATATTAAAGAATTGAGTCAAGGCTTTGGTACATATTCTGGAATTAAAAAAGACTTTGGCGAGAGCACAGATTCAGAAAAGATGGGTGTAAGAACCGACATCGATAATATAAGAATCAAGTTAGTTGATCTTCTTCAACAGTATAAGGACGGAAAATATGATAAGGCATTTGCCACATCCAGGTCAGCTTACCTGGACAGTTATGAAGGAATAGAAATTCCGCTTAGACCCATAAATCCGGACTTTACTCTTGATATGGAAATAAAATTTGCAGAGCTCCGCAATATGATACAGCAACATCAACAATATGCAAAAATTGAAGCAAAGGTCGTAGAAATTAGAAGTGGATTAGATGAATCTGAAAGATTAGTTACCGGCACCGGTGTAATAGCTCCTACGCTAGCATTTTCGACTTCATTTTCAATTATATTCAGAGAAGGACTTGAATCTGCACTTATAATCGGTGCCATCCTTACTTATCTCGAAGCATCACGTAATGCCCAATATAAGAAACATGTTTACATAGGAATTTTGATAGCTATTATTGCATCAATTATTACATGGTTTGTTGCCCGGTTTGTTATTGATATAACGGGCGCAAGTAAAGAACTGATTGAAGCAATTGCGGGAATATCTGCTGTTGTAGTATTATTCTGGGTAAGTTTCTGGATATTAAATAAGGTTGAGACAAAAAAATGGATTGAATTTGTAAAGGCAAAAGTATGGCAGGCAACAACGACCGGAAGCGTAATGGTTTTTGCAATGCTGTCATTTTTTACAGTTTATAGAGAGGGATTTGAAACTGTTTTGTTTTACCAGGCTATGTTTTCATTTGCAGAAAATATGGAAAGTTTTGTACTCCTAGGGCTAGTCCTAGGATTGGCTGTAATAATTAGTATTGTATTTGTGATTAGAAAATTGGGTAAGAAGCTGCCACTCCGTGTATTATTTGGTCTAACAATGGGAATTGGAGCATACATGTCTATAGCATTCATTGGTAACGCAGTCAGAGAGTTCCAAGAAATAGATTATATCTCAACAACACACCTATTTGGAATCATCCCACGTTTAGAGATAAATTTGGCAACAATGACTGGTATTCATCCCACACTTGAAACAACAGTTGCCCAAATAATATTATTATCAATATATTCTGTAGGGGCTCTTTATATATTAATATTACAACCACGCAGAAAGAAGTTGGCTGAATCATCCAGAAAATCCATGGCACATCTGAAGGATGGGGAAAAACATTGATCTGGTTAATATCTAATTTTGGGAACGAAATTGTCTATATTCAAAATTTGGTAAGGAAGCGACATAAATAATGAAATCTGTCGAATGGAAAATTAATAATTATATTGAGATTAAAATTATATCTAGGGCTTGGGATCATTAGCAATGAGATCTGATGAAGAGCTTTACGTAGGAACGGCTGAATCTGAACATGTTGAAATGTATCTTAAGGCTATTTGGCACATACGTGAACGAAAGGAAAAAGTAAAAGTTAGTTCTATTGCTAAAATTCTAAATGTGAGACAACCATCAGTTGTTCAAATGCTTCACAAGCTAAATGACACAAATCTTGTTAAATACGTGAAAGGTAGCGCTGTAATGAAATTAACAACTGAAGGTGAAAAAATAGGAGAACAAATGATAAGGAATACAAGACTTTTAGAAGTAATGATGAAAGAGGCCTTAAAAATTGAAATTGATGAAGAGATGGTATGCGGCATAGAACATCACATGAAAGAGATATTTACTGACGCGTTATGTACCTTATTAAAGCACCCGAGGTTATGCCCACATGGTTATGATATTCCTTTGGGGAACTGCTGCAAAGTATAAATTTATGATTTAGTATAAATTTCCAATTTTGAAGATTGTGGACAATTTCTATTTATTTTTGAGAGCAAGAGATTAGTGTATGTCAACTGAATATAACGAATCTTGGACTATGTTTAGAGGAAATATAAAAAGAACGGGTTCAATAAAAACAAAACCCTTAATTAAACCGTTACTTTACTGGACTATAGAGCTGGGTCCGATTGTATCATCTCCGGTTTTTGAAGGAGGTTTTCTGTACGTTGCTACATTAACTGGACGTATATTCTGTTTGGATATACCAAAACGAGTGATAAAATGGCATCATAACATTGGTAGTCCTATTGTCTCATCTCCGTTAATTTTGGATGATATGTTAATCTGCGCTACGTTTGCTTCTTGGATAAATAATGATACTTCTGAAAATAATTTTATTTTTTCACTTGATAAAAATGATGGCAGTATGAAATGGAAGCATCAAACCACCTCAGATATTTTTTCATCACCATGTCCTATAGGAAAAAATATAGTTTTGGGATCGATGGATCATAGCTTGTATTTTCTCGATCAGAAAGGAGAGATAATTTGGAAATATGAAACCAACGGTCAAGTCTGGTCTTCTCCATCTTGCCATGATAATATTATATATTTTGGATCAGATGATGGATTCATTTACTCTGTCCGTTCAGACGGGTCTCTAAGATGGAAAACAAAATTGAATGGTAAAGTTCGTTCATCATCACCATGCCTTTCGGAAGATTTAATTTTTATTGGCACACATGAGGGTGGGATATATTGCTTAAGTAGTATCGATGCTACTATAAAATGGAACAAAACTGTGCTAAAGCCAGTTTTATCGTCTCCACTCTTGGCAAGAGATAGAATCATATTTGGTACTTCAGATTGTCGACTTTATTGTTTCAACCTTGCAGGTACTAAAATATGGGAATTTGAAACTGCTGGAAAAATTTGGTCATCCCCTTCAGCCAGCGAATATGATAGAGTACTATTTTTTGGAAGTTTAGATTCATTTATTTATGGCATAAATTTCTACACTGGCAAGCAGGAATGGAAGTTCCCTACAATGGGAAGCATTGATTCTTCTCCATGTTTATCAGATGGAATGTTGTTTGTTGGTTGCAGAGATGGTATATTGTATTGCTTTGAAAAGTATAGAGAACCTGCTTATATTCGTTGAAACACAAAAGAACTTAATCGGGCAAATTCAAAAATAGATTCTCATTTTAATTAATATTATTCTTTGCACTAATCTTGAATATTGTACCATCACGTTTATAGTTTGATAGAATATACAAATTGCCATCAGGTCCGACTTGAAGATCCGTAATCACTCCAAAATTTCTGCCGAAAGCTACGCTGCATGTTTCATTTTTAGTCTCTGCTTTCTTATCTTTCAACTGACCAGAGAGTACTAGATGTGTTCTTGTCTTGTCTAACGGAAAATTAAAAATAGTGCCATTTTTTACACTGCCTACTAATAATGTGTCTTTATATCTTGGTCCAAGATTGTC
>JAATVL010000001.1 GCA_014523525.1 Nitrososphaerales archaeon TH703
CTGTCTAGGCTTTAAATGACATTATTTTATTGTTATCTCAGAATAAAACGATTTACTTTAGGTAACATATAGATGCATATTGACTATATGAAAACTATTGTAAATCCATAATAAATTAGTACAAAGAGTTTGCCTGATGATAAGAATAACTTTATTGAGTATAATGATAAGTGTGCTATTATTTGGGCTAAGCGTTGTCCATAATTTATCTTGGGGAGAGTCGGTGAGTGGCTTTTGCTACGATGAAGTTGGAGACAATGAATTCTGTTTTAATAATGAGGAAGATTGCAGTAAAAGTCAAAAGGGAAACCAAATAGCAGAAAGCATTTGCTATAAAGAAGACTCATAAATGATGCTAATATAAAGTCAAGTTGTAACTATAGACCAATACGAAGTTCCTATCCTAAGGTATTAGTAATTCTGTAAATTTATAAGATAATCATCTATCCTTTTTTGAAGATCCTCATTTATTTCAAATATTGATCTATTACCATCTATTGATATTATGTTATATCGTTTTTGCATTCGCTTAAATTCTTTTCCTAGCAACTTTTGATACATGACAAATGATTCTAACATGTTATCTGATAATCTAAGATCTGTACCTGATTCATAGTAATCCAAATAAGAATTCTTTCTGAAAACTCTATGTGCTAATTCATTTGGATCAACATCAAGATAAAATACTATATCCGGCCTCAGAGCAAAACCATACAGATTATGAGACCATGATCTACTTATTCCGCGTACCGCCTCCCTTGCCATTAGCGTATAGATGTATCTATCGGAAAGAACTATGTAACCTGATCTTAATCCAGGTATGATCTTGTTCTCTAATTGATCGGCAAAATCTGCTGCATAAAATAAGCTTATGGTTCTTCTGCCTAGCACAAAATTTCTCTTGGCTTCTAGTATTCCTTCTCCAATTAATTCAGAACGTCTAAGTCCGGCATTCAGTACTGCGTGACCGTCAGCCTCAAGTTTTGATGATAACAATCCAATTTGGGTGCTTCGACCTGATGCATCGGGACCCTCTATTACGATGAATCTTCCTTTAATTTCAATATTCTCCATATAGGGAATAGCATGTCCATAAAAACGTGCTTTTCTAGTCTTATTACCTTTAAGTGATTTTATTGATCTGATATTCAAGTCTTGTCGACCTCCTAATATTATTAGTAATATTCACCGGTAATAGATTCATGACTTTTGATCTCAAAAATTTTTGTGACTCTTCTATCTCCATCGTTCCATCTACAACAGTAAAGTTCTCTGATAACGATAATGATTCATATTGCTCAATAATTCTGCTTTGAAAGATCCTGTAACTCTCATAAGGATCATTACTCAAATTTAAGTCCATGCCAGCTTCATAATACTTTAGTCTAGGTCTTCCGGAGAGTATTCTGTCTACTGCTACATCTATTGGTACTCTAAAATAGAATACAATCTCTGGTTTCATTGCAAATTCGTATATTTTTTTGACCCAATTTGGATTGCATCCCCTAACGATGTCTCTGGCATACGCAGTGTAAACGTATCTATCAGCGAGAACTACATATCCAGCATGTAGCAGTGGGAGAATGTTCCTCTCATATCTGTCAGCAAAATCAGTGGCATGTAATAAAGAAAAGGTAATTGGTGTTAATCTTCCACTTTTCTTTCCCTTTTTTGTAATTTGTTTCACCGTTTCTGACGAATTCCATTCTGTGAAAAATACCGGTACATTCCTTGAAATGAGCCATTTCTCTAGTAATCTAAGCTGAGTAGATTTTCCAGACCCGTCTATACCCTCAACAACTATAAGCCTACCTGGTATAGGAATGCTTTTTTCAATGTTATTCTTGCGGTTTGCCATAAATATCAAGTCTGAGATTTTATCGAAATGATTTTATTAGTTGAATCGTTTACTCGAATAATCCTATTTGGTATATCGTACTGTATTGGAATATCAAAGACCGCACTGGCTTTTTCGATAACTTGTTTTAGTAAAATGGTAGGAAATAATTTCTGTTTTGGGATTATGGTAATAATCATTTTTTGATTTTCTGTTAATCTTATCCTAATCTGTGATCCAGTCTTTATAATTATTGTTGCTAGGTTGAGAAGTATAGCTATTTTTTGGATAGACTTCAGATTCTGTGGTTTTAGTAGGTGACTGTACTTGTAAAAGAGTTCCTCTGCAGTCCTGATTTTTTTAGAGTACACTATTGATAATGCAAGTATAATTTGTTCCCTATATGTAAGACGAGGATAATCTTCATCCAATAATCGGTAGAAAAGACCATAGTGCTTATTTGTCTCAGGCAGTCTTGATAAAGTATAAAGTGCATAGGATAGTATCTCAACTTCCCTTTCCTTTAACAATCTATAATAAATCATATCTCGCATCATATCATCAAGCCCAAAATGTGAAATATCATGTTTGTTGCAATGATAAGAAAGTACTTTAAGATTCTGTTTCTCTAGATTTTCGATATTATGGTTTTCTAGTGTGTTGGAGTTCTGAATAAATGAAGCAAGAATTCCTTCACGTATACCATAGCCACTTATAACGACCTCTTCAAAGTCCAAATTTGTCATAATACTTTGAATTACATAAATACCAGCGACAATGGTTTCAACTCTAGTAGAATCAAAGGACCATCGACTAGAAATTTCACTGGTTTTCAAGTAGCTTACATCCCTACGAAGCCAATCAATGGCACTTAGTGTTAATCTATAGTTATGAATTTTTTCAAATGGAAATCCTGCACGCTTTTGATGATATCTTCCAAGGGCTCTCAATGTTCCACCAACCCCTACAAGTAGGGTATCTATTCCGATACCATAGCTCCTTTTAGTGGGAAGTGTATCCACTATTTTTTGAGTCATATTATCGCAGTCTTTCTTTGAAAAAGAACCATCTTGGCTAGCAAATGTTCTAGTAAGTCGTAACGCCCCTAATGGATACGCTTGTGCCTTCTTTATTTTAAAATCTTCAGTGTAAACTATTTCTAAACTTCCTCCACCTAGGTCAAAGTACAAGCCATTTGGAATGCAGGTCGATATGGAAGCTCCCAAGTAGGAATAGTAAGCTTCTTCCTGTCCATTTAGCACCCTTACTCTTAATCCGGTCTTTTTAAAAACTTGATCTATGAAATATTTACCATTTTTTGCTTCTCTAACAGCACTAGTACCTACACAAATAACTTTATTTGCAGATTGAAGTCTAGCAATATCGCGATATAGGAGGAGAACGTCAATACTCTTGAGGATCGATTGTTCATTAAGACTCTCCGAATAAGCCAATGACTCACCAAGTCTAACTTTGCTGCTTTCTTGGTGAACACCTATGAATGAATTATCCCTTTTGACATCATAGATTACTAACTTGATTGTGTTAGAGCCAATGTCAATGATAGATATTTTCAA
>JAATVL010000199.1 GCA_014523525.1 Nitrososphaerales archaeon TH703
GACGGGCTAGTCTTAATATGCCTTCCTAGACTAAGTTACCCATACTGAATAAATTTAATGACTATTTAGGAATTTGTGATTTATGTTTTTACAGTGTTATGAATGTGGTAACATTTATCCAGTTCGCGAAATTGAAAAACTGAAAAAACTAAAAGTAGATACGAAACACCATAAATCAGATAATGAATTTGAAGCAGAGGAAGGTATTGTTATGGGAATGCCTAAACGAAGCAGTCCGGCCGGTAAAAAAATTTCTGCTAAGAAACGTAGAGAGAAATCGAATGCACCATAAGGATCCTGAAATTGATAGAGATCCAACAACATGGAGAAGAGAATGTTCATGTCGTCTATGATTCTAATCCACAGATAGATAAGAAGTAAGATTTTTACTTACTAAGCAGATCGGAATAGAGATGCCATAAATCTTAATTTTATTTAACATACCTTAGAATTTACTATAAACTAATAACCTTTTCCAGCAATCTTTGATTTTCGTGCTTACTCCACCAGTTGGCGCTGTGGTTTTGTCTTTCGGTAGTTATTTTAAATGTTAATAAGCTATTAAAGCATAGGTTTAAACAACTGGTGGGTGATTATGGTTGCTTCTACTCGTAACAATCAGATCAATTCCCCCCATCAGTTGGTTCTTTTTTTATTTAGATCGTAGTCCTAAATATTAAATTTTATGGTTACAATTCTCCTTAATTAATCAAATCTATATGGTTTGACTGCTAACCTAAGTGCATCTAAAGTATCATTGTAAGAAGATTGTGTTTTATCTAAAGAGTATTCGTTTGGTACTGCGCTCTTTAGTGATATGATTACTTTTTCCATCGATTCAGGAATACAAAGATATTCCTTACTTACCAAACTATACAAATTTTGTAGTAAAGGTTTATGTTCTTTTACAAAGTTGACTGGAATAATTCTGTTGTTGTTTAAAGTTACGTCTGCTGCCTTTTCATAAATATTTTCATTAAATGCAATCTTTAATTCTGTTATTAAAGAACGTGCGCTTCCATCTATGTAAACCCATGTGTTATGTGTTTCTCTACATATCTTGAATACTTTTTTAACAATCTCCGAAGGTGAAGGGTGTCCTTCTAGTTCTTCTGCAAATCTTACAATAATTTTGTCATACTCTTCTAAATGTTCTATTAACACAAGAGAAGTTTTTGAAATAGAAAAACCTAGATCTAAACCAAGTAAATGACTTACAAAATTATTGATAGGTATATCCTTATACTGTTCACCTAACTTTATACAATTGTCTATTTGAAAAGGCTCGTAATGATATGAAAAATTCTCGTAATGCCCGTAAAAAGAAGACATCACTTTATTAAATTAAATTTACCTAGCATATTCATTCTAATACTCAAATATTATGCACGAGTTATCCTGACCAAATGTTTTACGATTGTTTACCACTCCAAAGTAATAGCTAATCATATTATTTCATTTCACTCTAAAAGAAAAGAGCTATCCTGTTCCATTTATTCTTAATGAGTCTAAAATTTGTTTAACCGTAGGTAAATAGGTATCAAATTTTGAGCTCTCCACACTGTACTGAAAAACATAAATCTTATTGTCTACTGCCGTCCATGAATGCATAATCTCAAATGAAACAGGATTTCCTATATTCGGTAATGTTGAGAATACTACCTGGTAACCTGGACGTCCCGCAAGAGTAGCAGGACCTGAACTTGAGATCTTAATTTGGTTCGTTTGATTGAGTGAGGAAAGTGTAACATTAGTAAAGTCCTTGAGAGATACATTTTGTTGATAGCTCATTACACTGATAGTAAATCTCGCTGGAATTGGATCGGAAAGATTTTGTAGTGGAGCATAAAAACCAGCAATCTGAGTATACTCTGGTAGTCCGCTAGTTGAGAATGTCCAGTTTGACGGGAACAACAGAAATATTCCATATTGTGAATTCCTATAAGCTATTTGGTCTGAAGATGTACTATTAGTAACATTCGATTCGAGTTGAAAACCATAGTTAGTCCCAGTCATATTTGATAACGGTGTATCTATAGCAATAGCAGTATGTGATACAATTATCATTGGCAATAAGGCTGCCATACAAATACAGGTACAAACCATCAAGGATCTTTTGCTACTCTTCATACTAGGTATCGAGAAAGAGGTGAGCCCTTTAATTGTTTCCATTAATTTTATGCTAAATCAATTTTCATCCAAGAATTAGCCAATTAACTTCTAAGCTTTCACTTATTACAGGGACTTTGAAAGAAAATGAGAACAGTAATTTTAGCGCACATAAATTTAGGCTTTTACTGGATACATTATATAGAAGATTAAATTAGAAAAAAGTTGTCTAAGATGATAATAAAAACTATTTAAGTTATATTGATCATATATATACATTGGAAAGTATAAAGTGTGACTATTGTAGAAAACATATCCATTCTTTAAATCCGTTTTTAGATTTGTTTGTTTGCAATACTTGTTATCATAGACTAATATCCCATTTGTTCTATCCAGGAAAAGTTAACGCCTGATAGTTAAAGTTAATGCGACCACTACTTACCACCCATAAAGCTGCTCTTATTTGTCACCTCGATGTTTTCCTCTTAATGTTCCATTGTATGTGTAAGAAGCCCCCAGTTTGCATGTAACCAACTTCTTTTTCACCGTAATCTTTTGGACTATCTTCAAAACCAAAACCAGTTCTCCTAATTTCTATGCCTAAAGGGTGCTAATACCTACAGTAGCGCACATTCTAATAACCAGTAACACCACAGCTC
>JAATVL010000200.1 GCA_014523525.1 Nitrososphaerales archaeon TH703
ACATGGATTCGCACTGCAAACAATAACCCTGCAAACAATAGGTATCTGCCCAAACTTGGACCTTCATCACAAGGTTCAAATCGTATTGTCTTTCTTTATTTTCGAGGTCACTAAATGGCCTTGATAATAAAAGATCGAGTTAGTGACAAATCTGTCATTAACCCCTCCGGGCCCGAAATAAAATTTAAATATATCCTTTGAATTTTTATAATATTTGTGATTCTGTAAATTAATTATATCGAAATCTCTAAAAGTAATGACTATGTTTAGATTACAATGAGTCAAGAAACCTTTGATGCTGTAGTAATAGGTTCTGGTTTTGGGGGAACAATACTAACACTATCTATGGCAAATATGTTTGAATCTGACAATTCTTCAAATAATACCAATAAAACGGTCTGCCTTTTGGAGAGAGGACAGTGGTGGTTATCGCATGAAATTAATTATACACCACCAGCAGAAAGAGGCCCTTCATATTCTATAAATATGAGAGAATTTCTTGATGATAATAAAAGACCGTATCATACATGGCCTTATCCTGATACTGTAAGAGGAAACATTGAAATTGCATCGGCCGCACGAGCAATTAGTAGGACTGGACTTTATGATTACCGTGTACTTGGCAACGTTCATGTCATAGCGTCAAGTGGCGTCGGCGGCGGTTCCCTTGTGTATTCTAATGTTACGCTCAGACCTGATCCAAGTACCTTTGCAAATTGGAGTACACAAACAACACCTAATGATCCCCTAGATAGGAAATTTTCCTATAAAGAAGTATATGGTAATAATGCCTCGCTATACGCAAATAATTCTCTGGACTTCGACAAAATTGTGGATATAGATGCTAAGACAATAGACTATTTTGATATTGCAAGAAATTTTATTGGCGTCAATAAGATTACTACGAATTCAAGTTTGACAAAGAACAAACTTGAGAAGACGAAAGTTTTTCAAGAGGCGGGTCAAGCTCTCATCCAAGATGGTGTCACTAATATTGTCAATGATGATTTTGACGCTGATCTTTCAATTACCGATGTGCCAGCAGGCACCTTTGCCTTTGACAAAAACAATATTAAAAATTCTCGTCCATGGATATCTGAAATCAACAAATATTCTTCCATAACCCAAACAAATGAATGTCAACGACAGGGAAGGTGTAACTTAGGATGTATTCCGGGTGCTAGGCACACTCTAAATAAGAGGCTATATGCTGCATTACACCCTCAGACTGGTAATCCAAAACCACTCAAGATTAAAGAATTATGCGAAGTTTATGATATTGAATTTGTTAATGGCCAAGAGTACAAGATAAGTTATTTTCAATACGACAAAACCACCGAAAATAGGGTACAAAACCAAATCATTACAAAGATTTTGGTAATTTCGGCTGGTTCATTGGGTTCAACTGAACTGCTTCTAAAATGTAAGGAACGAGGACATTTACAATTAAGTGATATGCTTGGAAAGAGATTCTACACCAATGGAGATTTGTTCGCATATATGACTCTTAATAAGAAAAGGATTGATATCACAAGAGGGCCAATTAATACATCTCATATAGCATTCAAAAATTCTGGAGATACATATTACACTATAGAAGATACAACAATTCCAAAGATAGTAGCACCATTATTCGCTAAAATCCTTGAATTGAATTCTAATTTACAATCTATAAATCTTCCCAATATTATTGCATTCTTGACCAGCAACGTATCTTCGTTACCCGGATTTGACTTGACTGCTCTTTCTGGGCTATTTTCCTTAAATCCATTGCAGTCCTTAACTAAATTGTTTACCATGATTTGGTCTAATACTAACATTAGAAACTTCCTTCGTCAAAATTTGAAAAGTTTTTCACCTACTGACAATTCAACTCGTAAATTTTTGGAGGCATTGTTACATTCAGTAACAATTGATATCAAAGATCAATTTGCATCTCCGGAAGAAAGAATGTCAAAGTTTTTTGTTTTTTCGTGTATGGGACGAGGTGAAAATCCTGGAAACTTAAAACTTAAATCAAATTGGCTAAACATGGAAAACACAGCTGACCTTGGAGAAAAATTATCTGTTGATTGGTCAGCAGTTGACAACAATAATGTATTTTCAAATATAATGGTTGGAGTTAAACAATTAGCAGCCAAAATAGAACAAGGTGGAGAAACCAGAGTATTTACTCCCCTATGGAATTTTAACAATCCACAAAAAAGTACATCTATAGTCCTTCATCCATTAGGAGGCTGCAACATGGGTGAAGATCTAAGCAACGGTGTGGTAAGTAGCTATGGCCAAGTATTTTGGAACGATGGTTCTGCAGATAAGAAGAAAGTTTACCCTACATTATATGTTGTTGATGGCTCAATAATATCGGAACCTATAGGTGTAAATCCTTCATTGACTATATCTGCTATTTCTTTCAGAGCTGCAAAACATCTACTGAGAGAAATTTCTGAAGTACCGCTATCACCAGAAGAGGAAAATAAATTTTTACCAAAATGAAAATATAATAGATTTTTTCAAAGACTCTTCTGGAGTATCACGAATGATGATAGAATGTTTAGAATACCAAAATTAATTCACGATAAATCTGACAAGTTAACAAATCTTTTACATGTAATGAAAACAAGTTGGTAACCATAATAAGCCCCTCAATTTATATCAAAAAGCCGTACGGAAACTAATGTAACCTATTCGTGCGAGCGAATTGCGGTAAAAACTATTAACTCTTTGATTGGGTAAATAACGACCATGATTTTAGATGGCAGAGAAAATCGATTAGTGACAGATCTGTTACTAAACCCTCCGGGCCCGTATCAATCTTGTCCCTTTATTTAAGCCCATATTCATTATGCCGGTAGTAAAGATGTCAGTACTAGAACAAGAACGAGATTATGACCCGATGCAAGTTTTCACATACGCTTTGAAGGCGTCAGAATCCCAAAGACAGTATCCAAAAAGGTTCAAAGTATTTCTTGATTATCTAAAAATTGAGGGTGACTTGGAAGCACAAGCAAAAAAGCTCCTTTCCAAAGCCAAGAAAGACACAATGTGGGCACAACAAAGTTTGATGGGATTTATCATGTTTCAGATTGACCGTGCAAACCGTGGAGAAATTGCAAAGTCTACAATCAAAAATTATTACAAGGCTAAATTTCTTTTTAATTCACTATGCGATTTTACAAACATGTCATCCAAGTACAATATGTGTTCACTGGGTGATTATATTTTCTTTTATTTTGTTTGTTGGTATTATAGTTAGATAAGTGTACCACATCACATTTAATCTGCGCTTTAGAAACTTATTACGATTGCAAAGATCTTTTTTGCTTTTTATCACAACAATAGTGATAGTAGTACCATTAGTAGCTCTTTTGATTCTTAGTAGCGCTAGTGGTAAAGGCTCAGGTCAAAACGAGACACAAGTGAATGCTGTTCAACAAAGCTATATATTTGTTAGAAAATGGGGATCATTTGGAACTGGTGACGGTCAGTTTGAACGCCCTCATGATGTTGCATTTGACTCTAAGGGCAATGTGTATGTTTCGGGACGGGATAACAACAATATCCAGAAATTCACTCACAACGGTACGTTCATCTTGAAGTGGGGAACTAAGGGGAGCCGAGACGGACAATTCAATATACCATATAGTATAGGAATCGACCCTTCGGATCACATATTCGTTGTTGACAGAGAAAATTCGCGCATTCAAGAATTTGATACTAATGGTACATTTATCAAGAAATGGAATGGGATAGGTAATGATAATTTCAAAAGACCCGAAGATATTACCTTTTCACCTTTCGGTATATTTATCACCGATACTGGTAACGACCGAGTATTCAGGGTCGATAATAACTTTAGTTTGATCACAAAGTGGGGCAGTAAAGGTACTGGAAATGGTCAGTTCATACATCCGCACGCGATAGACGTAGATTCCAAAGGTAACGTCTATGTGGGTGTTTTAAATCAACCTGGAGTACAGGTTTTTGATTCTAACGGTACATTCATCAAAAAATGGGGTAAAAGTGGAACAGGACCAGGCCAAATCTCCATACCTCAAGAACATATTGCTATCGATAAAAATGATTACATTTACATTGTAGATGGAGCCAGCAATCCCAGAGTCCAGAAGTTTTTTACTAACGGAACACTAGTGGCTATAATTGGGACCAAGGGAAGCGGTGATGGTCAACTATTGAAACCAGAACATGTATCTATAGACACACAAGGATATCTGTATGTAGTCGATAGGGGAAATGCCAGAATGCAAGTCTTTGCACCAGTCAACAAGACCGCCTAAACCAACTATTGAACAAATCACTATAGCTGATGAATCATCACGAGTGTTAGACAGAGTGGAATCTTTTTCTAAAATGCATCCGGTGATTCAGTATTATTAGGAAAAAATATTCACGATGGTGTCCTCCGTCATACTATGATATGTAACGAGGCAATAAGAAATCTAATTACAGGAAGAACCTAATCATACACCACAACGTAGCAGGCAGAAAAGTATAAAGCTGTTTTATTCTTAATATCTAATGGAATCCGTAAATCGGACTAATTTTGTCGTGGACACCCTTGGGCTCCGCTGTAACAATATAAAATTTTAGTATCGAGATATCTGATTCCTTTTTTAGCGACAAATTTGTCCTTCATCCCTCCGCGCCCGCATGTAAATACAGTGTCATCTCAACCTTTTTTAATATTGTGAATCATGTGGACATAACATAATGAGATATTTTCAGTTAATTGCTTTATTAGCACTTGGAGCATTTTTGCCAGGTTCCATAGGTTTTCTTAAGGACTATACGGAAAATGAAGTGTCCGGGCAATATCCAATTATTGATGGTATTAGATGCGATTCAAGCGAGCATTTTAATTTTCATTATCATGCACATCTCAGTATTTTCATCAATGGTTTCTCATACTTGGTTCCGGGAGGAATCGGCATTAAACCTCCTGATTGCATATATTGGTTGCACACTCACGACACTTCGGGAATAATACATATAGAATCTCCTGAAAATAATACCTTCAAGCTGGGCCAATTCTTTGA
>JAATVL010000201.1 GCA_014523525.1 Nitrososphaerales archaeon TH703
ATTTGTTGGAACAGTTCGGTGGAATCACCCCGCCTGAACACAAGGACACTATGGAGAAGGGAGTAGAGGTATTGCAAATCGAAACGCGGAATCCACATTTTCATGAGGAAAAGGGAGATTTGCATATAAAGGAGATGTTCTTACAGGGTTGGGGAAGCATTTTTCATAGCAGGTTATGTCATCCAGAATTGCGTGAAAAATTAAAGGCGGAGTTAATTTCAAGGGGAATATTGGAAAAAGTGAAAGAGCCCCCACAATTACCCAAAATGAGACCGTTCAAGGATCTCGATATCTTGAAATTTGAAAAAATTTTAAAGGAACAAACCAATACTTTTACAATTTTCGAATGAAGGCGTGACTTGAAGAAATCTCATGCAATTCAAACTTTGACTCCTTATTTGTGATAAGTTTATTATTTACCTATTATATCACAAGTCTCGTTTTTCATTATCTTACGTATAATCAACAGTGGTGTTCCAACCAAAATTGGAATACTTATTGCAATAAATAAGCTTTGAAAAGGAGCGAGTACAGAGATTGCAGCACTTGTACTAAAACCGACAATGATTGAAAATAAGCTCCCTGCACACGTTGGACAACCTATGAATAGTCCACTGAATATGCCAAAGGTTGAAACAATTGGAAATTTTCTTTGAGACTGATCTCTAACTATTCTGAGAAAGCTTACATTTAATGCAAAATTAAAGCCAACTAATGACGAAACGATTATTGCAAGTATTAGATTCAATGGAATTATCAAAATGGAAAATAATTCGGTAAGTTCTATCGTGATCATTGGAACATATCCGGGATAATTGCAACACAGTGTGACAAAAACAGATGGGGCAGTATTTCCTACAACATCATCGTGATAAATAAGAATTTGAGATAAGAAACCAAAGAAAACCCCGTAAACAATAGATGAAACAATAAATATTCTCCAGTAAGTTTTGTTTGTCAAAATCATAGAAATGTATCCAAGATAACTCTTCTTAGGCTCTGGCTTCAATGATTCAGAGTGGAGTATCAAATAAGACCCATATCCAATTGAGACCAACGAAACCAATATTAAGAAAATAACGGCAATCGCCAAGTTATACAATTTTCCTATGTCTGTTAATGATTGATTTGAACTAAATAATGAATATAAAGAGATAGCAAAAATTATGGAAAAGGCGCTGATTGAAATAATACGAACACCCCTATTTCGCAGCGACTCATAATTCTCGAACATGGCTAACAACCAAAAGTAAATTGATTTATAGAAAACAAATCAATCTATATTAACTTAATTCAAATAATAATGGGCTTTTGGATAAAGTCTAAATTTATCGGCGTATAAAAAAAAATATGGGCGAAACTTTCACAAGTGAAGGATTTGTTACAGCCTCGATAAGCTTTATTGGTTTCGTTGATAAACTTGGTCTTGAGGGACTTCTTACTTTAAAATCCGACGACGGAAGAGAATTTCCTATACGTGCATTTTCGGGAGAAGTCGCAAGGCATATCCTGAGATTTAAAGAAGGAGACAAAAGTACCATACCCACTATTTATAACCTTATTGAAGAAATATCATCCTTGCAGGATTTATTATTGGTTGAGGTGAGAATTTACAGAAACGGTCCTGTATTAAGGTCTAATCTTTATTTCAAAACTCGGAAGGAGATAATCACCTTAAGAAATTATCGTGCCTCAGATTCTATTGCCCTAGCTGCATTTTTTGATGTACCAATCAAAGTCAGAAAAAATCTGTTTGAAGAAACAATTGAGCAATAATTTACCTGATTTAGGTAACTATTGTGAATAGTTTGTTCGATCGTATACCCTTCTTGACCTCCATTGCAATCCTCCGTCCAATGCCAAATGTATGACCGTAAGAATATTTTGTGTACGGAGACGTTGTTGCCATTATTGGATTTCCAGGGACTCTCAGAGAGACGTCATAAACAACTATGTCTAATTCAGGTGTAACAATACTCTGTAGGGAAAATGGTCCAATTATTCCAGGGGGATATTCCTTTCTCACCGCTTCTGCAAATCTGTCACCCAGTTCAAATACCATTTGTAACATAGACTCTCTGATGCTTGCAGGGGTATGTCCTATTTCTATATGTTTCACATCCGTATCAAATTCTAGTTGTTGTTTTGCAGGTAATGCGTTTAGATCATTGAGATTAGTTTGAAGTCTTCGCTCAATGCCTAAAAATTCGGTTTCCGGAGTTAAAGGCGAGTAGAAAAAATTAAAATTAAAATAGGTGCCTATGACAAATTCTTCGATTACAGATTTTTGCAGATCTTCCTTACTGATAACTTTTTTTCTTATCCTGTCTTTAGATTTTTCCAGATAATCTTGTGCAGAGCTAACCACAAAAAAAGCTCTTTCTAGCTTTCGTGTAGATTCTTGAACCTTCACAATGGCCAATCCATTAATTTCAGAATAATTTTTGTAAATCTTAGGATGAGATATTTGTGCGCATTCTAATAAAAAGTACTGATTTTTTTGATTAGCCCTTTCTTCTGCACGAAATAAGTTTCTATTTCCAAATATTGGTAACATCAATTCATTTTCAATGGAATCGTACCCAACATATGCAGTGAATGCCCTATGAGGTACTACTATGCTATTAATTTCCCTGAGTTTGTCTTGATTTTCTTTAAAAACTAAATCTGAGAATTTATCTACCAAGATTATCTCATCTGCCAATCTTTTGAACCTCAAATATGGTAATTCTCTTCCTTTTTGACAAATGCATACTGTTCTCAACCCTTCGTCCTTTGCCCCATCCATAATTTCCAATGCTGAATGACTGCCTATAACTGCCAAATGTATATTTTTTACATCATACTTGATTAAAACCTTAGATATTGAATCAGTACTAATCATGTTTATGCATGCAGAAGATTCTGTTATAAATAAAATTTTCCTAAAAATAATCTGAAATTTACAATTAAAGATTATTCAATATTCCTTTAGTGATTACCCACTTTTTTCCTTATTGATAGCTCCTTCAATGGCTTTCTTAAGTTCATCATCATTTTTATTTGTGTAGTCTATTCCTAACGATTCCGCTAATTCTTCAAGTTTCTCACGTCCCATCTTATCTTTACCTCTAATTTGCTCCAGTTCTTTTTTAGCTTCAATTCTTGCCTTTTCATATTCTGCTGTTGCTTTTCCAAAGGATCTGGCTAATTCAGGAATTTTCTTGACACCAAAAAATATCACCACAATAATAACTATGATGAAAATCCATTCATATCCAAATGGTACTTGCAAGATTGCATTATGAATACCATTCATAACTACAAGATAGATAGAGATGGTTGAGATTTAAATGTTAATGGTATTTTTGTAATTTTTATCGTAATATGACACTCATTTCATTTCGGCTAATTGCTATTATGCCGACAGCATAGAGGGCAATCATAGGTAGGGCTACAAAGCACATTGTGACCCCGCTTCCATCTGGTCTTATTACTGCACCAAAAATTGTTATTATTATGATTGCATATCTAAAGTTTTTTTGCCAGAATTTTGAATCAGTCAAACCGACCGGGAGCTGTCTGAATAAACTTTACTTCTGATGGAAGCAATGTCTCCTTCATAAAAGATGTCAATTGGAGGGCTATATTGTCTAACGAGTCTGGGCATGGATAGTATAATTTCAGAAAATTTAGTTGACTTCCATCGTGGGATGGAAGTGCAATAGGGACAACTGCCGTTTTTATGCCAAAACTCATTGAAAAAATAGTTATTATTACAATGCAAATTATTACGTGAATTAACCTTATTCTCAGTTCATCAACATGTTAAGCTATTGACATCCCAGATGAAGACATCATAACATTCGAAAATATGTAATCTCATTATAATAATTATATTGAATTATCAATCCATATTCAAGAAAAGCATACAAATGAATACTTGTTATAAAACTTTTTAATAGAAATTAAGATCATTTACATTTGTTAGTA
>JAATVL010000202.1 GCA_014523525.1 Nitrososphaerales archaeon TH703
CATCAAGATTCATTGCCTGTCGAACTCGATGAGCATGACATCTCAATATTGAAATCGCTATTCAAGGATGGACGCAAGTCTTTTCGTCAGATTTCACGTGAAACTGGAATTACAACTCCCACTGTCCAGGCAAGATTTGAGAGGCTCGTGAGTATAGGTTTTATTGAAGGCGTTGTGCCTCTTATTGATTTTGGAAAAATTGACAAAACTAAGACGATTCATGAATTATCAACTGCAAACAAGATTCCACGATTGAAGAACATAAAGAAAGGCATTAAGATTATGTTAGACTGTGACTATTGTCATGGAGTTATAGCTGGCGTTCCTCAAGTATTTAAATTTGCAAATTACGAACGATTCTTTTGCTGTGTATCGTGCAAATCTGAATATAAAAGAAAATACGGTGGAAGAATACAAACAATCATAGAAAACTATGTCAAATAAAACTTTATAACTGCGAACGATGTGGTTCTTTAAATGGTATCGTTATATGCGATTATAGATGAGTGTTGTTCGTTAACGTCATTATAGTCGTGACAGATGGAAATAGCAACAATTGCGTGAAGAATTAAATATGTAGCATCAATCATAGGATTAATATTAATAACCTTTGATGCTGGATCGTTAGTTCTTCCATCAGTGATAAACTCTTCAGATCCGGTTATCTCATATATTAACCCCCACGGACACAAGCTTTTTAAGGGAACAGTTTACAACTTTACTGGTGATACGACCTATCTTAATTCAGGACTAATTTGGGCTGGCGGTGTGATACCAGATGGGTTTCCAAAGGTGAATTCATTTATAGTCGCATTTATGAAACCAGGAACCTACCATTATCAGTGCTTGATATACCCAGAGATGAGGGAAACCATAACAGTCAAGCCTTTAACCTGAATTAGTTAGAATACAAGTAAAGTAAGTTCTTTGAACTGCAATTATCATGGAATTGAGTATTCTACTTTAGGATGATTCTACAAATCTTATTTATTTGAAACACAATCCATAGATATGACAAAAATCCCGGGCCCAAGAGCGGCAAGGATAGTACAAGAATTTAAAAAAATTGCATATGATTCTACCTTCACGTACCCCCTTGTGATTAAAACTGGCAGAGGATGCGTGATTGAAGATATTGATGGAATTGAGTTCTTAGATTTCACATCAAATATTGGTTCCTGTCCATTAGGATATTCCCATCCTCAAATTTTAGAAGTTATCAAAGATTATTCTAGTAAAGAAAATGGAGTCCATAAAATAGCTGGACAAGACTTTTATTGTGAAGAACATTTCAAGATTGCATGCAAGCTTCTTTCAATAAGTAAGAAGAATTCCAAAGTGTTTTTCATAAATAGTGGGGCTGAGGCAGTAGAAAATGCGATAAAGATAGCTTATAAGAAAATGGGTCCTCTTCCAGGAATATCTTGTATCAATGATTTTCATGGTAGAACTCCTGGTGCGCTAAGCTTCACATTGAGTAAAGAAGTACAGAAAACAAACTTCCCAGAGTTACCAGTTAAGAGAATTAAATTTTGTACAGATGATTCTGATCCTCAAATTAATCAATTGGAGAGTCTTCTAAAAGAATACGAGGTAGCCTTCATCTTAACTGAAATTATACAGGGAGAAGGAGGATTAAATGTAGCAAGTAAGTTATTTATCCAGCATATTAGAAAATTAGCAGATGAATATAAAGTCCCATTAATATTTGATGAAGTTCAGAGTGGAATGGGAAGGACTGGAAAGTGGTGGGTCTATGAACATTATGGGGTAGAACCTGACATAATGACCGTCGGAAAGGCCTTACAAGTCGGAGCCACTGTATACGATAAGAAATACGAGCCGACCGAATCAGGAGTTCTATCAAGTACATGGGGAGGAGGAAGTAGAATAGATATGGCGATTGGTACCAAGATTATAGAGATTATTCTAAGGAATGATCTTTTATATAATTCCCAAAAAATTGGTGATAAGCTACTAAAAAATTTTATTGACATTGTTGATATCAATGGACTCATTGATGCAAGAGGGATAGGATTGATGATTGGTCTCGAATTTGATACAAAAACAACAAGAGATGTCATCGTCAATAGATTATTTAAGAAAGGCCTTCTCGTTCTTCCAGCGGGAATGAAGTCAATTAGAATAATGCCTCCGTTAATTATTAATGAAGAGGAAGCTGCTAAAGGTGTTTCATTGATAAATGATACTATAAATGAGTATAATAAATAGAATTAAGAGAGACTGGACTGGTATAAGAAAATTAAATTACTAGGCATTCATTTTCATAATTTTTCTACTGCCACCACTAGCCCAGAAATGTATAGACTAGTATGCTCTGAAATTATCTCCCAACACTTCAGAAGCAATTTTGAGTTCTAACACTTCATTTGCCCCTTCATAGATCATTGTTGCACGAGTGTCAAGAAAGTGTTTTGCGACACGTGCTGTTTTCTGGTAACCAATAGATCCAAATACTTGTAATGATCTATTTGCGCAATCAAATGCAGTATTTGTAGCATGGAATTTAGCAATAGCAGTTAACCTATCGGCTTCATTTCTTAATGTTGAGTAAATTTTGTTATCACGATTTAGTTTTGATTGCCATCGTTCATGTTCCAGTTTGAATCGTTCAACATAATCATGCAGTTTCTGTCTGGCACAGGCAGCTCTATAGGTAAGCCATCTGGAGCTTTCGATACCTACAACAATTCTTGAAATGTGTTGCTGAATTAACTGCTTTTTGGCTAAAAGAGATCCGTGTTGTTTTCTTGACTTGCTGTGTTGCAGGGTTTCGTTGAGACAATCTTTCATTACTCCGATAGAGCCGGCTGCAACACTTAACCTACCATCAATCAATGCGCTGTAGGCAATGTTAAGTCCTTGTCCTATATCACCAAGTAAATTTTGTTTTGGGATGCGACAGTCTTCAAAATAAATCTCAGCATTCTTTATTGTAAGTAGACCCATTTTATTCTTCATTTCTTTCTTTGTAACCCCAGACGAATTCATATCTACAATAAATGCAGATATCTTTCCGGTAGTCTTATCCCGAGCATATGTTGTGATAACATTTGCTATTGTTCCATTTCCAATCCAATGCTTCTTTCCAGAGAGTAAATAAGATTCTCCTATGTCTTCGTAAGCACTGTTCATAGATGAAGGATCGCTTCCTGCTTCCGGTTCGGTTAATGCAAATGCCATGATACTTTTTCCACTTGTTGTTGCAGGTAAGTACCTCTTCTTTTGATCTTCATTTGCCCACCCTTGCAGAATCATCTGTCCTATGGAAGTATGTACAGAAAAAAATGTTCTCATAGAATTACCCTCTTCGCCTATTCTTTCTAGGGTTTTACAATATGTTAAAATATCATATCCTAAGCCTTCATACTTTTTTGAAATTGGGCAACCAAGCATCCCAATTTTACTGAATTCAGGAACTAATTTTTCATTGAGCCTGTCTTCAATATAGCATAGCTCTTCAAAACTTCTAATAGATTTACATACTCTGTCAACCTTCGAAATCAACTCTTCCTGTTCCTTTGTGGTATCAAAATTCATACAAGACAAATTTGAATATTGAGACACATTATTAAATAACTATTTTCATATAAAAGCATAGATATCAATTTTGATACTGGACCTCTCATCTACTCCTTTTTGTTGGTTACATATAGCTCTATGTTAAATATTCCAAATTCCCTTTTAATCTTTCTTTAATTAAAACTATATAAAATATTACGAAAAGTTGTTCAAACAGGTGAATTTTCATATTCTTTTAAAAATTGAAGGGCAGGTATTTAGATAATTTTTAAAATAGAACTTGACACACTCAATGTCCAAATAATTCCTTACTAGTTGTGGTATCCTTTATTTGACAAATAATTTTTCATATTTGGGTTAAACAAGAAATGACTATACTACAACATTCTCTTGAAAACTAGATTTATAATCTTGAAATAAAGTTTGTTTGATGTTTTCTACGAGATTTTTAACCTCATAGACATCATTTAATTCATTTAATTTTTTTGACCTTATACCGAGTGATTCCAATTCGGATACGAAAGGCATAAGTGATTTAGGAATTTCGGACTGAGTATAAAGCTTTATTTGCATGATTTAACATAGGTCGAAGATAATAATAAGGTTGATACGAGAAATCTTCAGCTCGTCCTATCAGTTAATTCGGATGATCTGAGCTATATTAGATATGGATGTTAGAAAAACTATTTGCATACAACATTATATTCAGATATTTTGAGTCATTGATGTAAATGACACAATACAATTATTATCGAGGATAGATTAACACCGCACGACCTATCTCCATTTTTTTATTCGAACTTTTACAGCACCTTATAGACGACCTACCTTTGACTTTGTTACTTGTACCAGAAGTTTTAGATACCATTTACCCATCTTCACTATGATGATGTTTTCTAGCCTGAAGCATTACCTGGCTTGCGCTATGTCTATTATATTCTTGATTTTGGTAGATTCAGATTTATTAACCGAAAAGACGGTTCTCGGAGGAAAAGATGAACTGAATTTCGTAAAATATTGTTTTAATCTCAAGTGGGGTTCTAAAGGTACTTCTAACGGCCAATTCTTACGTCCTCATGACGTAAATTTTGATTCAAAAGGCAATGTCTATGTAAGTGATAGAGATAGGAATGATATACAAAAGTTTACACCAAATGGAACATTTATCATGAAATGGGGCTCTGAGGGTCAGAAAGCTGGACAGTTTAGCGTGCCTTATAGTATCGAAATAGATTCATTGGATAATATTTATGTTGTAGATAGGGGTAACGATAGAATCCAAAAATTTAATGAAAATGGTACGTTTGTTAAACAATGGGACAGACCGGGCAAAATTAATGGATCGGATCAAGAATTTGCAAGTCCAGAAGATATGGTAATCGATCAAAACACAGGCGTCGTCTATATCACTGACACTGGAAATGAACGAGTTTTGAAGCTGGACAAAAATTTTTCATACATATTAGAGTGGGGCTCTAATGATAGCAAGGCAAGTAACGAAGTCGGTAAATTTAATCATCCCCATGGAATTGATGTCGACTCTAAAGGGTTTGTATACGTAAATGAGTTAGAAAATCCAAGAATCCAGAAATTTGATGAAAATGGTACGTTTGTTAAACAATGGGGTTCTGAAGGGAGGGGCCCGAGAGAATTTACACCTTTGATAGAACATTTAGAGGTAGATTCCAAACGGGACATGATTTTTATGGTGGATGGCGCTCTTAATCCAAGAATTCAGGTCTTCGATACCGATGGTAATTTTACCACTTCTATAGGAACGAGTGGAACTGGGGATGGTCAATTCTCAAAACCCGAACATGTCAATATTGATTCGTCAGGAAATGTATATGTTGTAGATAGAGGTAACCAGCGCATGCAAGTGTTTTCTCCTTGTTAGGCAAATGAGAAGGCTAGTAAACGACTCAGCCAAAGCACAAAATAATTCAAGACACGACCAAGATTATTAAAAATGCAAATAAATTACTGAATAGGCATACAATTGCTCCATGGTCAAATCTGCTGCATCTATAACTGTATTCATATTATTTGTCTTTCGTAGAACAATAATTTTTTATTTAGTTAAGTCACCTCTTTTCAAATCTGAGACTGTAGTCGAATTCTCATTAGATACTGAGGATCAAAATTTTTGCCACTGTTTGTTGTGTTTGTTCATGTGACATTGATCGGAGCAAAAATAGTCATCACACATATAACAGTAAGTAGGATAATCTTGAAGTTTTTTGCCGCAGCTTGAACAAGTAACTGACATATCCATTATTATTATCAAATATGAATATGGCGTCGTCGCATAGAAAGTTTACTATGAACTGGCTTGCCTAATCCTCATATTTGCATAAATTTCCTCTAAAGATATCAAAGCAAAATAACCACTTTCTTAGAATAAATGCTGAAAACTTGAAGACTAGGTTTCTAAAGCCTAAGTATCGAGCTGAAAAACTAATGTAGATATTCGTGGTTACTTATTAGAGATTAATTGTAGCTTACACCTTTTAAAACATGCAGTTACAATATATCGTGACATGAAAATTGGAATAATTGGCGCCGGAGATGTAGGCGGAACCCTCGGAAAGAGGTGGAGACAAAAGAAACATGAAATCATGTTTGGAGTCCGTAACCTTCAATCTCAGAACGTCCAAACATTGATTGAGGCGGATCAAAATTTAAGGTTTGGAGATATCAAAGAAGCTGTAGCATACGGAGATGTCATTGTATTTGCTATACCCTGGGCTTCGGTTGAGGAAACAATACTCAAAGCAGGAAACTTGTCTGGTAAAATAGTGATCGATCCAACCAATCCAGTAACCCCTGACCTAAAAGGATTAGCTCTAGACAATACTTCCGTAGCCGAAAAAATAGCTAAATTAGCTAATACTGATAAAGTTGTCAAAGCATTCAACACAATAGGAGCCAAGACATTAAACAATTCGATATTTGATTCAAATAGAGCAGATCTTTTTATATGCGGGAATGATAGTCACGCGAAGCGAGTTGTAGAAGAATTGGCAATTGATATTGGATTTGATGTCGTTGATGTAGGACCACTTGTCAACGCTCGTATGTTAGAACACTTGGCACTCCTCTGGATAGAGCTTGCCTTCAGACAACAGTTGGGACCAAACATTGCTTTCAAACTACTAAGAAGGAAGGCAGAATTTTAGTTTGTGACTCTATTCAATAGGGAAAAGCGAGATGTTTTGTTTGTCTGTGTCAATAGGTTTAATGTAATTATTTTATACAGATTTAGACATAAATAGTTGTAAAACCTACTAATCCTATGTCCGGCTTCGCTACATCAATTATGTTATCTATAATTTTCGGTTCTATGATGATTATACCAAGCTACATGGGGCCCGTAGGGGGGGCGTCTGATAACTCCGTAACAAATGTTTCAAAGCTAAGTTCAACTGTAAATATGGGGAATACCACGAACTTGCAAAATAAGACCATAGAATACTTTCCAGATTCACAAGGATATTTAGTGTATCCTGTTTCATCAAATGATACTGTAGGCAAAAAACTCCCTGCAGTTGTAATGATCCATGAATGGTGGGGACTAAATGAAAATATCAAGAATATGGCAAATCTCTTGGCCAAACAAGGATTTGTTGTACTAGCTGCCGATCTATACAAGGGTGAAGTTGCAAATAATCCAGAACGTGCAATGGAGTTAGTACAGATAGCAAGAAATAACCAAAATAATTCAATTAATAACCTTCAATCTGCCGTAAAATATTTGAGTTTGCTCCCAAACGTAGACAGTTCAAAAATTGCATCACTTGGCTGGTGTTTTGGTGGCGGTCAATCGTTGCAACTGGCCTTAAATAGCCAAGAACATCCATTAGCCGCAACCATTCTTTATTATGGAACTCCTTTGGTTACCGATAAGGCATTACTATCAAAGATAAAATGGCCTGTATTGGGAATATTTGGCGACAAAGATCAAGCCATCCCGGTAGAAGAGATAAACCAATTCGGAACTTCATTGAACCAAAGTGGAATTACAAATAACATACACATATACAAGGGGCTTGGACATGCCTTTGCAAATCCTTCTGGAGATAACTATGCTCCAAAAGAAACTGAAGACGCTTGGCAAAAGACATTATCTTTTCTAAAGAAATACGTAATAGATACTTGAGTACAATTTGAACTAGATCCTAAGTGAGATTTAATAGATCATAGTTGGAATTCATCGCTACTATATAATTTGGCAAAGCACTAAATTATAGGCATATCCAATCTTACTAACAAAGAGACAAGGTCCAAAAACTAGATATACTAGGACAAGAGTGTCAAAACATATATTTGATTTTTATTTACCTATCAATAATCTCACTATTCTTCTTATTTTTGTTAACTTACGGCTCAGACTACAGAATTCATGGTCAAAATGCATCAATACCTGGACCATCATTAAAAGACCCAAATCTTAAGGTAGAGTTGGTAGCTCGGAATCTTAATTTCCCAGCAGCTATTGATTTTTTAGGAAATGATGATCTTTTGGTAGTAGAGAAAAATACTGGCAATGTTTATGAAATAGTTAATGGCAACGTTACTGCGCCTTTAATTCATCTAAATGTGACCACCAAAGACGAACGTGGATTACTGGGTATAGCTATATCAGGAAATAGTACTAACGGTTCAAAAGACAATACATTGGTTTATCTTTACTATACCCTATGTGGAAAAGATAAAGCTACTGATTCGGAAGTAAGTCAGCAGTTTTTGAATGGTGAAAAGGTAGGTCAACCAACAGTAAAAGGTGGTTCTAAGAAGTGTGGCAATTATGTATACAGATATGAACTTGATGCAAAGAACAATAAACTCATAGCTCCCAAATTAATTGTAAGTCTACCTGGTATGCCAGGACCAAGTCACAACGGGGGCAAACTTTTGATGGATAAGGAGAAAAATCTTTTTGTTACTATCGGTGATCTACAGACAACTAAATTTAATCAAAACAAGCCAGGTTATGATACTAAAGCACAGAATATTATAAATGGTACTGTACCTGACGGCCGTGCAGGAATACTACGAATAACTCAAGATGGTAAACCTGTTGGAAATGGAATACTTGGTGTTGTTAATCCCCTTAATCTATACTATGCATATGGAATAAAAAATAGTTTTGGAATAGGTCTTGATCCAGTAACTGATAATTTATGGGACACAGAGAATGGCCCTCAGTTCGGAGATGAAATAAACCTTGTTAAGCCAGGTTTCAATAGTGGATGGGAAAAAGTTCAGGGAATTTGGAAATTAAACCAGACAAGAGAGAAAGATGGCATTTTTGACAATTCCACCAAAGGAGTAGAATTTGTTGATTTCAGC
>JAATVL010000203.1 GCA_014523525.1 Nitrososphaerales archaeon TH703
CGTCAAAATTAGATTCTGATCCTCTGAAGACTTCCTCGGACCCTAGGTGGCCATATCTATCATATTTTTTTCCTTTTTTTTCGTCTGATAGTACAGCATATGCTTCTGAAATTTCCTTGAATTTCTCTTCTGCACCTGCGCTCTTATTTCTGTCAGGATGGTATTGTAGAGCTAATTTCCTATAATTATTCTTGATCTCTTCTTTAGTAGCATTCTTGTCAACGTTCAATACTTCGTAATAGTCGCGCTTTGTTGTCATGGTAAGATACCATTGGTTGAAAATAAGTGATTCAATTCAGGTTTGCCTTTTCAGACCAATCAAGTTATGGTTGGGTGTTAGATTGATTCGCAGTATCTGAACTTTGATTCGCAGTATCTGAACTTTGATTCGCACTTTCTGAATTCTGAGATGATGTAGTTTGTTGGGATGCTGCAGCTCCAGCAGCCCTGTAAGCTTCGGTACTTATTTCACCTACGATATTTTTTAGGCCTTCTATTTTCTTTTTAATCTCTTCGATATTATTTGATGTAACAGATTCCCTCAGTTCCTTGACTGCGTTATTCACTTTTTCTATTTGTTCTGGTTTAATTTTGTCTTTTAAATCCTGCTGTGTTAATTTCTCTGCGGTATAAATTAGATTATCTGCTTCATTTTTTACTTCAGCTTCTTCCTTCTTCTTTTTATCCTGTTCTGCAAATTGCTCTGATTCTTTCTTAAGCCTTTCAATATCGTCTTTAGATAATTTAGTATTTGCAGAAATTGTTATTTTTGATTCCTTAGATGTGGCTAGGTCTTTTGCAGTAACATTAAGAATTCCATTTGCGTCAATGTCAAAAGTAACTTCTACCTGCGGAATACCTCTGGGCGCCGGTGGTATTCCTGATAAATTGAACATACCCAGCGAAACACAATCGGATGCCATTGATCTTTCTCCTTGCACTACATGGACAGTAACTGCGTTTTGATAGTCTGCAGCAGTAGTAAAGACTTTGCTTTTCTTTGTCGGGATGGTTGTATTCCTATCGATGAGTGGTTCTTTTAATCCTCCAAGTACTTCAACTCCTAACGTGAGGGGAGTCACGTCTACTAGGAGAATATCTGTGGTTACATCACCAGCAATGATCGCAGCTTGAATAGCAGCTCCCATAGCCACAGCTTCCATTGGATCAATACCTCTTTCGGGCTCCTTTCCCATTACATTTGTAATGAATTGTCTTACAATGGGCATTCGTGTAGGACCGCCAATCAAAATTATTTTTTCAATCTCTGCGGCTTTTAGCTTTGCGTCCTCGATGGCTTGTAACATGGGCGCTTTACATCTTTCAACAATTGGTCTTAGTAATTCTTCCAATTTTGATCTGGAAAGAGTCAAGACCAAATTTTTAGGACCAGTAGATGAGTCATAGGACAAGAATGGTAAATTTATTTCAGTGGTCATTACATTTGATAACTCAATTTTTGCCTTTTCAGCTGCTTCTTTGATTCTCATCATTGCAGCCTTATCATTACGAACATCAATAGAACTTTGGTTCTTAAATTCTTGCATGATATATTCTACAATAGAATTATCCATATCTGTTCCACCCAGCTGTGTATCACCAGATGTACTCTTAACCTGAAATACTCCGCCACCCATTTCCATTATGGTAACGTCTAGAGTTCCTCCACCCAAATCGAATACCATTATCTTCAAGTCTTTGTTTACTTTATCTAGTCCGTATGCAAGCGACGCAGCAGTAGGTTCATTAATAATTCTTACGACTTCTAGACCGGCGATTTCTCCAGAGTCTTTGGTTGCTTGTCGTTGATTATCATTAAAATATGCCGGAACTGTTATTACTGCTTTGTCTACAGTTTCACCTATATACGCCTCAGAGTCTCTTTTTATTTTTTGCAAAATAAACGACGATATTTGCTGAGGAGTGTACTGCTTGTCATACACTTTAAATTTGAAATCAGTTCCCATTTTGCGTTTGGCCGCCATTACAGTACCTTCAGGATTTGTAACCATCTGCCTTCTTGCAGGTTCACCTACCAACAGCTGACCATCCTTAGTAAAGGCTACATATGAGGGAAATGCTTTTCCACCAACTGATGTTCCTTCAGCTGCCTGTATTATAGTAGGTTTTCCTCCAATCATAACCGAGGCTGCAGAATTGCTTGTTCCAAGGTCTATCCCAATAATTTTACCCATAATCTCTTTTCACTACTCCTTATCTTTTTCATTGATATCTTTATTTGTAACTGTTCTTTTAGATAAAATGACTGAAGAAGGCCTTAAAACTTTATTGTTTAACAAATATCCCTTCCTTACTACTTCCATTATTGAGTTATCGGGTGCCAATTCATTAGATACAAAACCTATAGCATCATGAACGTTTGGATCGAAGGGTGTGCCCATAGTTTCGATTTCTACCAATCCTTCGTCCTTCATAAAGCCCTCAAAGTTAGTCATAATCCCACGTATGCCACTAATAACAGTAGAATCGTATTGGCCATTTTTTAGGGTTTCAAGGGCCAGGATGCAATCATCATAAATCTTGAGGATTTTTATGAAAAGTTGAGACCTATCTTCTTGAATTCTTGATTCCATTTGTTTTTCTATTTGTTTGCGATAGTTGTCGAAATCTGCCATCAGATATCGAAGCTTTGACAAGTTTTTTTCCGAGACTTCTTTTTCCTTTTCAAGTTCCACCTTCAGGAATTCTATCTCTCTTTTTAATACCTCACTACCCGTAATTTCGGAATTGATTCCATCTTCACTATCCGTGTCCTTATTTGATATCTCACTATCCGTAATTTCGGAATTGATTGTATCCTCACCTTCCTTCGTTATGTCGGCCAAGATTGAAAATGTTTTGAGTCATCTGAGATAATTAGCTATCGTTGGTGAATTATAAAATCAAAAAACATAATAAACCAAATCATGGCTTCTTCTTAATACAACATAAATTGGAAGATGAAGAACTGAGAATCATAAACGAAAAAAGAATGAAAAAGTTACAACAAGTAATAAAAGATAAAGAACTCTTGAAAAATATAAAAGAGCCATTAAATCTAGATGACACCACGTTTTTTCAAACTATTAACAAATTCCCATTAATATTGGTAGATTTCTGGGCTCCTTGGTGTGGACCATGCCGGATGATGGCTCCCATCATTGATCAGAGTGGAAAAGATTATCAAGGGAAACTACTCGTAGGAAAGTTAAATGTTGACGAAAATCCATTAGTTGCAAGACAACTTGCTATATCCAGTATACCGACTTTAATCTTATTTAAGAAAGGTAAAGCAGTGAATAAGATTATTGGATCCGTGTCTAAAAATAGAATAGATGAAATGGTAAAAATGCATCTAGAGTAGAATGATTTTTTGAAAAATCTATGATATTGTTTTACCTTTTAATAATCCTGAAATGAATACAAGACTACCAATTAGAATTTTATGCCAGAATTTCGAATAATAACAATAATTTTGGAATTGAACCGCCTATTTTGTAAGTTAAATATCAAATATCAATATTGAATAATTGCGGAGCATATATAGAACCTTCTCTTACTCTTTTCACTTTCGCCACAGACAGGTAATGCGGCCATATAGTAATAATGATTGAACCTTCAGGAACTCCCTCTGGAGATTCAATAATTATTATGTCATTAGGATCTACACCATGTTCGTTCAGAACTATTTTACTTCTTTCTACAAGCTCTGAGGACATCCCACTACTATAAAGATAAACTTTATCAACGTAAGCTATCTTAGGATCCATTTCTATCTATTGAGTTGCTTATCCATTAAATCCTTATGTAAATTTTGTTAGTCCTATAATTCGTCAATGGGGAATTTGGATCTACAACCTATACATTCATAAATTTCATTTCCCACGGGCCCGCTTACATTAAATCTAACAATTGTGGTGCACTTGGGACATCTTCCCTCCACTGTTCTTCTACTCTTATGCGGCCTTGAAGTACTCTTTCTTCTTCCCATGATCCACATTGAATAATAATTAACTGGTTTATAAATTACATTGACATTTAGATAATTTAGGTAATAGTCTTGTTCGAGCGATCACATTCATAAAATGTTGTTATGCTTTCTCTTGGAAACACTCTCTTCGCAACATGCGTTTGTAACTGGAACCGGTGCTCGATTATGAACACTTATTCCAACATTAGTTCATACCCACAAAGACAATTTCCACCTTTTTTCATTTCAATCTTATATTGCTGCCATAAATTGCATAGCGAATAAGTTAAATCCTACAATTAAGTCAATAAATTATCTGTGAATGTTAGCCGATTACATCGAAGTATCAAAACCAAGGATAGTACTAGTATTGGTTATTTTAGCAATAACAAGCTCTTTAGCTGCAACCAGATTTGATTCAACTCCTACAGTACCGTGGGATATACCTCTCTATAAACTTCTATTTCTCGGCATATGTGGTTGTTTAGCATCAATGGGGTCGAGCGCCCTAAACCACTATTTTGATCGTGATATTGATAAAATAATGTCCAGAACAATAAATAGACCTATACCATCAGGGAGATTAACTCCTAGAAATGTGTTTATTTTTGGTAACATTCTGTGCGCTAGCTCTATCATAATATCCTTTTTGACTTTAAATTTGATGGCTACAGGGATGATTGCCCTTGGAATATTTTTTTATGTATTCATATACACTCTATGGCTTAAACGCTCAAATGCTTCTAATATTGTTGTGGGTGGTTTTGCGGGGAGTGCAGCATCAATGGCCGGATGGGCTACTACGACCGGATCGATGGATGTCTTGGGCTTTCTGATCGGATGCCTAGTGTTTTTATGGACTCCTCCTCATTTTTGGTCTTTCGCTATAAAATCAAGAGAGGAATACGAATCTGTAAAGGTACCGATGTTGCCCGTTCTTATAGGCAACGAAAAGACAGCGGAATATATCTTCGCAAACACCGCAATTCTGTTACCATATTCATTATCATTATATTTTCTAGGTTTAGGTGTCGTGTACTTTATTACCGCGACAATTTCTGGAACCTTGATGCTCGTGTACCACTATAAGTTAACAAAATATCCAAATCCAGATTTTGCATGGAAAGCCTACAAGATTACGGCACCATATTTAGTCGTTATTTTTATATCACTTGCATTTGACTCATTATTCTATTACAGGTTTTAGTTCAATATGGAAAAATAACAAGCCTGCAATCCTTAACACTAGGGCAGTTACTTTAAGATTATTTTATCTTAACTGATTGTCTGCTCACGTTTACTACTTCTATTTCGCCTACGGCTTCTATTTTTCTTATCGATTGTTCTAATAATTCCATTTGGCCTTCTGAGTCATCTAATGTAAAATCAGCTAGAACGGAGTACAAACCAAAGGCAATTGGTTCTTTTGTATGTGCTATTAGTTTGAACCCTTCTGGAAGAGATTCAATTAGACTTTTAGGAATTGAATCTACATCTGTATCTGATTCGGAGGGTAGAATCTTGATCCTAGCAACTAATTTCGTCATTATTATGGACCTTCGAACCCACAGCCAATACATTTGTACGACCGGGCAAATTGTCTGCAACTTTGACATCTCCAAATCAGCACGTAACCGCAATTAGGACAATAGTATTTTACACATTCATCATTTGCAATTATTGGTCTACTGCAGGACGTACAAACTGGCAATTGTAACGATTTTGACACAAAAAGCTCTTTCTTTTAATCCGAATTTATATTTTGCTTGTAAGATTCCGTATGACAATCCAGCAGGTCTTCAACCAAAGTTTAGTTAGAGAATAAATTTATTTATGCTATGGACCCTCAATTGTCCATCATGCCACTTAGAACTCTACGTAATTCATTTTCAATTAATATTTTTGTTAAATTAGTAGCTATTCTAGTTTTAAGAAAAAGATCCAGCGCGCTAGAATGAAAGTCAAAATCTGAAAAATTAGATACATCTTTAATCGCTTTTTTTGACAATGAAGAGAAAATCTCGTCAATGGACTTATTATCCAATCTCTCTAATACTTTCCTTGCAAGCAACATGGAGTTGAATTCTTTTTGAAACATAGACTTCCAGTTTTTTTCATACTCGTATAGTAATCGATTATCATTTTTCTCGTTTGCCTGAGAAATTGCTTTACCTGCTAGAATACCTGCCATGCCGCAACTAAAAATCCCCCCAGCCGTTGTTGGCTTGGTTTGACCGGCTGAATCTCCGACTACCAAAGCTCTATCTACAACAAATGGTGGTCTTGGACCTCCAATCCAAATGGGCGCAAAAATTTTCCTAATTATTGAGTATTTCGTACTTCTGGAGTTTATGAATTCATTTAATGCCAGTGAAGTGTTTATTCCCTTTCCTGCAACCCCCACCTTTCCCGTACCTTGACCAGTTGGGATTATCCAGACAAAAAATCCAGGATACTTTTCAGAATCAAAAATTATCTCTACGGTTTTACCATCAATCCATTTTGCGTATATTTCAAACTGAGCAGATGCCAGAATACCGTTCTGACTCGCATCCTTCAGTGAGCCTAGCCCTTTAGCATCAACAAAGTATTTGCATTCAATTTCTCCCTCTGAGGTTTTTACAATATATTTCGATTGATTCTTAGAAAGGGATTTGAAGGCACATCGTGTTCGAATTTCAGCACCGGCATCTTCAGCCTGTTTGGCAATTTGTTTGTCCAAGCCCCTACGATCAACGACTATTACGTTTTGCTTTTCAGCAGAAAGTTCAAAACTAGCCGATCTGGAACTAATTCTGGCCGTTGACACGCCATTCTGAAAATTATTTGAATCTATTATGAGACCTAATTTCTGTAATCCCACAAGACTGACCATCCCTCCACAATGTTCTGGAGTTCCAATTTCGTGATCCTCTTCTATCACGATTGTAGAAGTTCCATTAGAGGAACATTCTCTAGCTGTTGTAAGTCCTGCTACACTCCCACCCGCAATTAACACATCATAGTAATTAATAACCAACAAGGAAACAATTAATTCATCATTTTTATTAACTAAACTGTAGTGGAATTTAAACAAGTCATTGTTGTAAGAAAAGATCTACGCATGGGCATAGGCAAAATAGCATCCCAGGTTGGACACGCCGCAGTACTCGGAGTTGAACGGTCCAGAAAGTATAATAAATTATGGCTAAGGAATTGGTTCAATGAAGGCCAACCAAAGATAGTCGTAAAAGTAAACAGTATTGAAGAATTGTTTCAAGTGCAGACTGATGCCGAAAAACTCATGATGCCACTCGTCATAGTTCAAGATAGGGGCCTAACACAGATTCCAACAGGAACTGTGACTTGCATTGGAATTGGTCCTGCTCCATCCGACATTATTGATAAAGTGACCTCAAAACTCAAGTTACTTTAATTAATTAGCCCCAAAGTGCGTTTTAAATTGATTTGCGTTCACATTTGTTACTTTTTGAGTCAATTTGGCTATTGTTCCAAACACGTATATATACTTCCATTTATAAAGCCAACCTAGTATGCCTGAAACCAAGCCCATCGTTAGCATTGAGAATGTTGTTGCTTCTGCAACGGTTAATCAAAGTGTAAATCTTAATTTAATTACTCAGATATTTCCAGACGTCGAATACCACCCAGATCAGTTTCCAGGACTTGTGTTTAGACTAAAATCACCAAAGACTGCAACTCTGATTTTCAGTTCTGGAAAAATGGTCTGTACTGGTGCAAAATCTGAAGAACAGGCAATTAAGGCGGTAAAAAACGTGGTTCAAAAACTGAGAAAAGGCAGCATACCTATTGAAAATGAACCACAAATAGAAATACAGAATATCGTAGCCTCAGCAAGTTTGGGTGGCAAAATTCATTTGGAATTGGCTGCAAGGGTCTTACCTCGCAGTATGTATGAACCCGAACAGTTTCCTGGATTAATTCATAGGATGCTTGATCCAAAAACTGTCATTCTTCTATTTGCGAGCGGGAAATTGGTTTGTACCGGGGCTAAAAAAGAGTCAGAGGTATATAGGGCAGTTCATAATTTGCATGATTTGCTTGAAGAAAAGAATTTAATGATCTATGAGGGTTAATCTATCCAGTAGTCATTTGAATATTCTCATGCTTCGATTGGAACATGCCTGAATTATGGCTAAATTATGGGAGTACTGACGTCATAGTAGACCTCAGAGTAGAGAACCTTTCACTTATTGAAAATTCAAAATTTGATATACACAATGAAGAAAGTTTAGCTCAAGAGATTGAATCTATTCCCATCACTGATAATACAATACTCGTTCCACTAGACGCCTCCAATTCTACAGTTCAACTCACTTCTAGGTTAGTTTCTTTAGCAGAAATTAGGGGGATTACGTTACCTATTGAAACAATTCCAAGAGCGCGCAAGGTATTGTCAAACAAAATACAAAGTCAAAATATAACTCTGATTGAAAAGAGTAATGATCATTTTCATAGGCGCACAAATGAGAGAGGCACTATTTTCATTTCTAAAGTAAACATTGACCCCTTTTTTGGTTATAGTGGCACTCCTACCAATCTTCTACGCGAATTTGAACATGATAAAATGAACCAAGCATTTCATTCAAGAGTAGATGATCTCCCTCATCCCGGAGAAAAAGGTCCGCCGATTGAAACTGCAAACAGGTTCTGTGAAAGTATGCAAGCAACGTCTATTGAAATTATTTCTAATAATTCTGGAATAAACAATTTTTTTTATGGTGAGATAATTCAATCATTTCAAAGCGCTACTAAAAAACTGGATGACCTTTCAATAGAAAATCAACAGGAATTAAAGTCCCTAATATTAGGAACAAATATTGATTCTAATTCAAGTTCAACCCTATCAAGTTCACTGGATTTACTATGGAATTCAACCAAGGTTCTTAAAAGAAACGCAATTGTTGTAATTATTTCTGAAAATAGCAAAGGCTTTGGAAGTAAAGCAATGGAGAAATTTGCTTATGGGGAAATAAAATTGGAGGATTATAGCAATATTAGCTACATTGAAGGATTGGAACATCTTATGTTTATCAATGAATTGAGAGAAAAGTACAATATGGCAATTCTTTCTTCGTTACCAAAGTATTACTTGAATGAAAAATTCGGATTTGAAATATTTTCCAATATTCAAGAAGCCGCTGAAAAAATACTTGGAATGAATGGAAAAAGTCATAGGATTTCAATTATCCAAGATCCAAACATCGCAATATTCAAAAAAGATAACTAGATTGGACAAATTGAGCAAATCATGTGTTTTGAAAACCCAAAGTTAAAATAATTAAACATCATTTATTTGATGATTTGCAAAGCTGCCTACGAAAAAATGGAGATTATATTTTCTATAGATGTGGACAAGAGAACCTGCCCTCTGTTATAGAAATAAATTTGAATTCTCTTCCTGAACACTATACGGAGTATTTTTTTGAGTCAATTCTCAAAGAGTTACCTGAGGCATTTATTGTCGCAGAATTTGATGCAAAAATAGTTGGTTATGCTATGTGCAAGATTGAATTTGGATTCTCAAACTTCAGAAAGTTAGGTTTTGTAAAGAAAGGACATGTAGTATCTGTTGCCATCTTGGAGGAGCATAGAGGAAAGAAAGTTGGAACCATTCTAATGGAAGAAGCAATAAATGGACTTATTTCAAGAAGAACTGAGGAGGTCTACCTGGAAGTGAGGGTAAGCAATTCTGCGGCTATAAAGATGTATGAAAAATTAAATTTTAAACTAAAATCAAGATTGAAATCATACTATAGAGATGGTGAAGATGCTTACTTGATGGCATTAGAGTTACTATGAGTGGAGTTAGTGCGACCAATGGTATGAGACAGAATAAAATAATTGGGTTAATATTACTCGTAGTTCCCTCATTTTTTTTCATTTTTTTTTCATATTTATTGTTATTTACAGAGTTGGCTATTCTTGTGATTAAAACAACGTTGATAATTATCGTAGGAATTCTAATGAGTGTGCTTATTTGGATGGGTTACACAATGGTTACGGCTCCTCGCGAAAAATG
>JAATVL010000204.1 GCA_014523525.1 Nitrososphaerales archaeon TH703
AATTCTTACTAAATTATTTCTACGTCAGAAACGACTTGATAAAATCGAGGCCCTACCTCTCTCACAACTCTAATATTTCTAATTTTGTGGTTAAATTTACCGAATGATTTCGAGGTATCCTTAATTCCGTTCCGGATAGCAATTTTCTTATTATCTGCTCCCACATGCGAAAAATAGTGTACAATCCCCTTGTTATCTGCAAGGGAAGTTATTGCAGCGTCTACGAAATCCCTTGCCTTTTCTGGTAACGGCATTAAAACTCGTGTGGCAATGCCCCTAAGTTTATTGGATATTTCCACCTTTGCATCACCAAGAATTGGAAAAACATTACTCGTCAATTTATTGATCTCGATATTCTCTTTACATAAATCATGAGCTTTTGGATTAGAATCTATTGAATAGATTATGGACGACTTGTTATTACGCGATATTATAATCGAAAATGTCCCTACTCCTCCAAACATATTTACAATTACTTCATTAGGTCCAATCAGCTTCGATATCCTCAATCGTTCAGTTGATAGTCTTGGCGAAAAGTACGTATTAATTACATCTACTTTAAAAGCACATCCATGTTCCTTATAAACAGTAATTGTAGTATTTTCACCAGACAACAATTCCAACTTGCGCAATCTATAATCGCCTTCAACTCCTGATACTTGACAGAATACTGTTTTTATTGATTTAATTTCTTCAATTAAAGTATCCGCAATCAGTTTCTTTTTCGCGGATAATGTTTCTGGAATTTTGATAATAGCAATAGTTCCTATGATATCAAAAGAAGAACATAGCTTATCTAGTTCCGTCATTTCAAGTTTTTCTTCTAATGCTTCTTTCAGCATTTTTGTCATTTTCTGATTAATCTATCAAGTCCTCTTATAATAATCTCCAGAATTTTTTTGAGCTCTATCTAATCTACCACCCAGTTTGTTTATTCTTGGGCGTCCTGTGTTCTCATCACGTCTGTATGTTATGGACAGGTTTTCAAGAAACTTGTTCATTCCAGTATCTTTCTTTATTGGTGAACCAGCAAATCCTTGTTCACCTGGATTTCCAGAAAAGATCATTAGAGAATCTGCAACCAAATCTATTAACTGCATGTCATGATCAACTATTATTGCTGATTTTCCCTGTGATTTTACGAATCTGTGAAGAAATTTTGCAATGTTAATTCTATCCTCAACATCCAAGAATGCAGACGGTTCATCTAATGCATAAATGTTTGCTGGTCTTATAAGAGAACAACAAACGGCTACTTTTTGCAGCTCCCCACCGCTCAATGTATCTACCTTCTTATCATAAAGTTTTTTGATACCCATTGGTGTCACAATTTGCTGTTCTATAGTAGAACCTTCAATTGGTCCCTGATATGCAACACTCAAAAGTGAATTAATGTTACCATCATAGTCATTTTGCAAGTATTGTGGCTTATAAGATAAAGTCGCCTGAATATCTATTTGTCCGGTATCAGGTTTTTCTATGCCTGTGATCATTTTCATAAATGTGGTCTTTCCCAATGCATTAGCTCCCACCAATCCTACGATTTCTCCCTCTCTAATCTGTCCCGAAGAAACATTTAGCTTAAATGATGGAAATGATTTAGTTAACTCAGAAAACTTTGTCAATGGCTTGTCTACTATTAGTTCTTCATTTTTATTTGAACCATCAAATTTGAAGGATTTTTCTCTAAATCTGATATTCTCCGAGGGAATAAAACCATCCAAAAAGGCGTTTATACCTACTCTTGTACCTTGGATTGGTGCAACAATTCCATATGCGCCTGGTTCTCCATATAAAATATGGATATAGTCTGATAGATAGTCAAGAATTGTTAGATCATGTTCAATGACCATTACACTCTTACCATCGCTAGCAAGTTGTTTTATTGTCCTCGCAACCGCTAGACGTTGATAAATATCATTATAAGATGAAGGTTCGTCGAAGAAATAATAATCTGCGTCCTTATTGACCGCTATTGCAACTGCTAATCGTTGTAATTCTCCACCGCTGAGTTCACCTAGTGAACGATCTAAAGACTTGTTGAGGGATAGTTGATCTAATAATGAATCAACCATACCTCTTTCATCGTACTTTTTCAATAGTTCTCGTGTTGTTCCTTTAAATGCCTTAGGAATTAATTGTACCATCTGAGGTTTGATTGAAGTCCGTAAATTACCCGAAGAAATTTTGTCAAAATGAGGCTTTAACTCTGTTCCTTGAAAATTCTTTATTATTTCATCCCATTGTAGGTCAGATTCATAATTTCCAAAATTTGGTTTAATATTTCCAGACAATATGTTCAAAAGTGTGGATTTTCCAATTCCATTTCGTCCCAAAAGTCCTACCACTGAACCTTTCTTGAGTAACGGAATATGGTAAAGTCTGAATGAATTTATACCATATTGGTGTATTTTGTGCTCTCCAATTTCTTTGGCTAGATTAACTATAACTATTGCATCAAATGGACATTTTTTAATACAAATTCCACATCCCGTGCATAATTCTTCAGAGATAACCGCCTTTCCATCTTCTGGCCTCTGAACAATGCATTCGCCACCTGTTTTGTTTACCGGACAGTACACAATACATTCCAATCCGCATTTCTTTGGTTGACAGAGTTCCTCGTCCAATACCGCTACTCTGTGAGTAGAACTAGAGTTCATATGTAACTGTACTAATAAATATGAAAGCATATATTATAATTGTTAAGGCTCAGGATACTTGAGTGCATATTTAATTGTTAATTAACTGATTTTTGCAAAGTAAGGTTAAATTCTCCTAAAAAGTAAGTGCATGAATTTCCTTAACCTATTATTAGTAAGCATAGGGAAAGCAACATTAAATTATCCCTTAATGCTTTACATGGTTAAGCCGGCCATAGTAATAGGGCGCGACCCGGTCCCATTCCGAACCCGGAAGTCAAACCTGTTATCGCTGTTGTGTTACTGATCTACGTGAGTGGTTGGGAAGCAGCAGTGCTGGCATCTTAATATCACACATAAATTTTGTCATATATCTCACCAAACCTCAATTAGCGATTGATATTTTCTCCAACATGTAAATCCCCAAGCAAATCTCGTATATTCATAGCTATATTGTCCAAAAGTTCATAAACAAAGACAAATTCCCTAGGGTGCCAGATTCGACATTCAATTAAACAGGCAAAGTTAACTACCCGAACCGATATGGTTCTTGTTACCTCTGATTTCAGGTTTTCAAATAAGAAATTACTAATACGATGGTCATTGTTCAATTTAGATGCTAGGATGCTACCACTCCATCCTGCTTCATTGACTGTGCCATCGGTTAAACTATACCAGAGATTGGAATTCAACAGATTCTGATGGTTAAGATCCTTTTCAACTAAATAGTGATTTTGAACGAGACAATAGATATTGTGAAACGGTCCCATCCTTACAACGTCTTCTGAACCAACATAATCTATGCTTCCAGACAGCATTAGAATAAAACCATCTCTGTTTGCCAACCATTTTTCAAAGTACGGCCTGTACCGTAGAGGTATATCAGAATGAAACGATCCAATTCTACATTTGATATCATCCAGACCTAATAAATCAATTATTTCTTTAATTTGAAGAATTGGCAAGGTTACCAACAGCATTAGTTAAATGACTGTCTATAAACTTATTTTTATCCAGCGTTACCACTCGAAATATATTTTACGATTGTTCTGATCCCAAAACCAGTAGCTCCTTTAGGATTATATGCTTTTTCCTTTGTTCCCTCTTGGGTCCAAGCTGTACCTGCAATGTCTAAATGCACCCAAGGTGTATCTTCAACAAAGTTGGATAAGAATGCTGCAGCAGTAATAGCTCCTGCAGATCTACCTCCAATATTTTTCATATCCGCATTTGAACTTTTCAACTGTTCCTTATATTCTTCAAATAGTGGCAGCTGCCAAATCTTTTCACCAGTTTGGTTTGAATACTCTAGAACTTTCGTTACCAAGTTATCTTCATTACCTACCAGAGCCGCTACATTTGTACCTAGTGCAATTATTGCAGCTCCTGTTAAGGTAGCCATGTCAATGATAGCTTTGGGAGCAAAAGTTTTTACTGCAAATGAAAGTGCATCTCCCAGGATTATTCTTCCTTCTGCATCAGTATTTAAGACTTCTACAGTTTTTCTGTTATACATCTTGATTATGTCGCCAGGTCTGTATGAGGTTCCTGACGGCATGTTTTCTACTGCCGGTATTATGCCAATTACATTAGTATCAAGACCTAGATCAGATACAGCTTTCATGATTCCCAATACGTTGCATCCTCCACATTTGTCAAATTTCATTTCCTCCATTTTTTCAGAGGGTTTGATAGAGATTCCTCCTGTGTCAAAGGTAACTGCCTTTCCAACAATTACTATTGGCCTATTTTTTGTTGACCCGGAATATTCTAGCACTATTAGTTTTGGAGAACTAGCACTACCCTTACCTACAGCCAAAATACCTTCAAATCCGTAAGATTTCATCTCCTCCTTCTCAATGACTCTTACCTTGACCTTTTGATTCTCTGATAGTTTCTTTGAAAGAGTAGCAAGGACTTCGGGTGAACAATCATTTGGTGGCAAATTACTTATATCGCGAGTGAATATTACTGCGTCACATACTACAACTGAGTGTTGAATTATTTTCTGACTATTTTTTATATCATTTCTTATTAAAATTCTAACTTGATTTAGATCATTTCTATCTTCATCTCTCTTATAATTATTAAATGAGTAATCCGATAGTTTAATTCCCTCTACTATAGCCGAAAGATGCTCTTTATCCATATTTTTGAATGGAATTAATACGAATTCGCTTATTCCCAATTCTTTTGCTTTATTAACCACTTTTCCAGTCAAATTTCTGATTTTTTCTGGATCTAAATTTTTCCTATCTCCCATTCCTAACAGTAATGCCCGTTTTATACCAGATCCTACATTGTTATGAATAATACTTATTGTCCCATCCTTGGCTCTAAATTCATTTGATTCAGTGATCTCTCGAATAATAGGATCAAAATCAGGGGTAATTTCTGAAATCGACAAAGATGAAACTTCATCTGTAAAAACATAATTTACCAGTAGTTGAGTATTCAATGATGAAATATCGTTCTGAGCTTCAATAAGCACCATGTTCGAAATGACCAGTATACTTTATTTTAAAGTATTGAAGCATTTAGTGGAATATTTGCAAATCAGTATAATCTAAACAATAGAGAAACATTAAACTGAAAGGCACAAGAAAAAAATATCAAAAATTTTGAAAGAAATCCTCTTGCAGTAATTATTAATATGTGATAAAGATTGTGAAGTTAATCTTATTCCCATATCATATCGATGAATGTGTAAAAATCAAGAATAAGAATTTACGAGATTTATTAAATATCTATAAGTGTGAGTAATGTCAAATCGATCAAGAACAGATATGGCTAATATAGTTAATAGAAGTAATCATAGTTTTCTAGATATACCATTAGAACTCAGAGAATTTATGAAGAATGAGACTTATTCCTTACTTGTTAAAGGTCGATCGGGTAGCGGAAAAACTACTCTAGCTCTAAGTATTTTGCATACATTAAAAGAAAAAAATAATTTTTTCTATATTTCTACTAGGTCATCTCCAAAACAGTTGTTTGACCACTATCCATGGTTGCGAAAAATCATTAAAGAGCCCGAAAAAGATATTGACAGTCAGGAAGTTGGCAAAAATCTTTCCACTTTTGAGGATGCGCGTTTGGACGAACCTGAATCACTTTTTGAGAGAGTAACCAATCAGTTGATGGATGTTAAGAACCCTGTGATTATAATTGATAGCTGGGATTCAGTTGCTTCATTAATGGATAGAGAAGCACGATTAAACAACGAAAGAGTGCTCCAAACATGGAGAGAAAGAGCTAAGGCAAAATTGATTTTTACAAGTGAAGAAACAATCGAATCTAGTCTAGAATATATCGTGGATGGAGTTGTTGAACTGAATTATCAACTAATGGATGGAATACGAATTAGGAACTTATTTCTCAAAAAACTAAGAGGAATTCCAATCAAGAGGTCACTATACTTCTTTACTCTGAAAGATAGAATTTTGCGATGTTTTGATAGCTATGATCCAAGAGAATTCAAGATGAATAACACAAGGGAAAAAGTTTCAAAAGAGGCAGATAATTCTAAACAATTATTGCAAATAGGCTATCAAGATCTTGACAATTATATCGGAAGCTTACCACAGGGTGGATTGATAACAATTGAAAAGGATATCTCTTTGTCAAACGATATAATATTTTTATTCTTAAACGATGTATTGTATAATTTTTCAAGAAGGCATTATTGTTTACTTTTAGATTCCTCTATAAAGGACGAATTGGTACTTACATACAATTTTAATATTCTAAATTATAGCAAGTTATTTGCATTAGATACTCTTGGTTCAGCTGAAAATTCAATTCAAGATGCAATAAAACAAAAAGATAGTTTTTACAATTTTGTAGCCAAAATAGTATCAAGACTTGAAGGAAAAGAAAAAATAGTCACTTTCATGAAATCAAATTCTTTGGATAATTTCATGTCGACTTGTTCCGATATTGAAGATTATTGTAGATTCATAAAGAAATTTGAGCTTTCTTTTTTGATTCTAAATTCAAATAATAATCCAGAAAAATATTACTCAGCATCAGATATTCATCTGAAATTTGTACTGATGTGTGGAACTCTTTTCTTGAAGTGCACAACACCTTCTGCAGCATTATTTGGTATACGTGTTGTTAATTCTGTTCCACGGATCAAGTTAGATCATGTTTTGTAACTTCATAGTGTAGACTTCATCAGAGTTCTCATCCAGTGACATTGGTAACAGATGCATCATTTGGTCATAGTAACCTAGAAAGGTGGTGCCCTTGTTTGTAACTTTATACACCATCTTTGATCCGTTATTATGTTCCATGATCAGACCAAAATTCAAAAGGGAATCTATATAGTTTCTACATTGGTCATTACTTAGCATCGCTTTATACATGATTTTTGTCCTCGTCTCTTCTCTCATTGCAGATCGCAATATGGCTGCTATGACTCCATACTTACTCCTATTTTTCATTGTCCATTAAATGAAATTATGCAATATAACTGGAGTGAAGCTATTAAATAGAAACTTACATGACAAGATTCGACTACAAAAATTAGAATACCTTTTTATTCTATTATTCTAGCCAATTCTTGTTCCATAGAATAAGATTAACTAATGTTTGATTAAATTATGCTATAATAAGTTACTTCATTTTAATACTTGTAGACATTTATGGCTCTAATCGATATCTTTTAAATTAAGAACACAATCCGTCATGACAGGCTTTACCTTTTGGAATCTTATTTTTCCCTTGTTAATTTTTCCAGACTTCTGCATTGAAAGGGCTTTGGTCTTCATCAACAAAATATGATCGACGCAAACTAACCCTATCATGTACTCTTCTTTTTCGGATAATATGGAAACAATACACGAGGGCGGTAGGGTACATACTTTCCCATTTACCATTATGGAACATCTTTCGGGCACCATTCTTAGTTATGAATTATGAACTAATTGATATTATAACATTTTTGTTTGTATATGAATTTTATCGGTAAAATATTATTATGATAACTAAATAATATAACTAATTTTAGGTTAAATAGAAATAAATTTTTGTAGTGTCTTATTGTTGATTGTCCAAAATTGTTTTTATTTCCTTGCATCTTTTCCTTAAGGAAACTGTAGAAATATCTGCTACTTGGCACACTTCTACTTGTCGCAAAAACTCATTGCAATCTTGTGATGCAATGTAAATTATAGCTCCTGCAAAAGCACGTGGATTTTTTCCAATTGAAATTCTGCTATGTTGAACTAGCGAAAAAATTCTAAGTGCTTCTCTTTTCGTTTTTTCAGTAAGCTTTAACCTATTCGAAATAAGGGTTACATAATCAATCCCTTGAATAACGGGAATCTTTAACGACAGTTCTTTCAAGATCAATTTGTAATGTGACATGATTTCCTTACTTGGAATATTGCACACATAGGCTATATCTGATATTGTTTTTGGTATTGATATCTCCCTACATGCGGCATATATAGACGCCGCAACTAGTGAGACCGTAGATCTACCTTTTGCTAACTTTCTGATTGCAGCTTTACGATATATGTATGCGGCATTCTCCATAACTGGTGGACTCAGATATAGCTTGTCGCCAAAATTGTTGAGATATTTAAGGGCTTTATCCAAGTTTCTTGAAATTGAATCGTTAAGCTGGGATCGATTGTTCCATGTTCTTAATCTCTGAATCGTTTCTTTTTGTACTGGACCTAACATTTTGCCTCTTCCGTCAGTGTCATTTAATCCAATTAGGGTAGACAGTCCCTTATGACTTACTGTTAGCGATTCTGGCATGCCTATACGAGATTTATCCTTATATTCACCTTTTTCAAAATTTGTCAGCTCATTATTGTATATTTTTTCGTTAGAAACGCAACCACAAGTACTACAAACATATTCACTTGAGAGAACATCTAAAACCAGAGTATAATTTTGACATTGATTGCATTGTACTCTATCACCTACATTCGATTCCAAGGATCTACTATCTTGAATCTGTCTGCCATCTTCTAAGGTCATCTTTACTCTTAATTTTAGCAGATTCTTTTATTATCAGTAGTTTTTCTAGAAATTAGATATTTTAAATTATATTGCTTAAAGATTAGAAAAAAAGTAATATAATGCCTTACAATTAAGAATCACAATGTAAAATACTCTTTTTATTTCCTAAATAAAAATCTATAAATGTTTTGTTTAGTAAGATCATTCAATTCTTGCCTCTAATCGGCGGAGTTATTATTAAATCTTACAAGTTTATACTAATAATACTAGTCATCTTGTGGATGATCTTGTAGGTACAATAGGTCAACTATCCAAATCATGACAAAGACCACTGATTCTTTACCGCACTAGGACTAGGAACTTCATTTAAGAACTTGGCTAAGTGGACGTTCCCTTCAATTCTATAGATCAGGATAATACATGCTTCCAATATTATACGGTTCATATCACTGAATTAATATCATTTTGGCTAATTGAAAATTTTTAACAGCTCGTGATTTTTAGTTCTGTTTACCTATTTTGCCCAATAACCTTTACCTACAATATAAACGTATGATAAAACAGAACGTTTATATCTTAATGATAGTAGAAATTTCTAAATACCTTCAGTGCCTAATTATGGTGGACAAGTTTCAAAGTCAAAGATAAGGATATTTGTATCTAGTAAAGTGTAACAATTATATAATTAGTCATACATATTAATATGCGATGAAAGACACAAGACTGTTAAAAATCCTCGTTGAAGAAAAGGCACTAGTAAAGTTGCTGAAGACAATTGGTTCTGGAAGAGAATATCCAACTAGAGAACTCTTGACTAAATTGGGTGCGTATGGTTATGGACATAAGCTGCTTCTTAAGGCTCAAAAGCGTGGATTAGTAGACCGAAAGACTGTAAAGAATAAAGTGTTTAACAGATTAACTAACGACGGCAAGAAAATCGTAAAAATAGCAAGAGAAATAGGTGTGTAAAGGACCAAATCCTCCAAATTTTTATTTCCTACATTTATTTTAAAACTGAAGATAACTCTAAAATTTTATTATACCATGAAGAGGATTTTATCACTCCGCTAGAAATTAAGATACCTTCTGCCCCAAGTTCAAGGGCTTTCTCTACATCATATTTATCAACGATGCCAGCTCCACAAAGGACTTTGACTGTTGAAGAGATTCGCTTTACTGCTTGTACCGACTCCTTAATAATTGAAGGATTTGCCTTAGAAACGGCAACCCCTTTTCCTATAAGCTCAGGCGGTTCTATGGCCAGGAAATCCGGAGAAAATCGTGAGAGTGCCTCCAGCTCATGTAAATCATCTGCACAAACAATCGAAATCATATCCAGTTCACGTAGGCGTTTTACTAGATTTTTGATATGTGAATGTTCTATTTTGTGTTCGCTATGGTTTATTATAGAACCTACAGCACCGTATGATTTTACGATTTCAGGTACTATAAATCCAGTTGTTGCCCCAAGGGCTACATCGTCTACATGCTGACTTATAATGGGAATTTTTATTTTTGATAGGGCCAAAAGACTGGAAGGCGGAGGCGCAATAATAATATCTTTATGATTTGACAAAGAAGCCTTTTTTGCGTCCTGAACAATTTTTGTTGAATTATCTCCCGATATCTCGTTGTAATTTTTGAGATTTATTACTAATGGCTTAGCAAAGGTAATCATAACAAAATTTTAGGTGAGGTCTCGAAACTTATTATTTAGTTTTTCCATCCTTGCTTCATACCCTTTGTTATATTCAAGCTCTTCTGGTACGAGTGTGGCGGGATGTATAAATCCCTGATTGCGCATAATCATCGCTCTTTCGGAAGCCCACAATCTTTGAAGGTCCCAATCTGCCGTTCCAAAACCATCATGTGGACCAGTAAGAAGTCCGTTATGCATACTAAAAACGAGGCATGACACAATTGGTATTGCATAGTTTAAACTGGCTGGAGAATTGAGTTTAACTGGCATCAATGGCATATGATGACTTCCTCTTGTATTTCCTGCGACGTAATGTGGATTATTGAATGCGCTTCCTGCCTCTTCCGTTGCGGGAAAATTTTTCTGAGTTCTTACTATAGCGATCGGATCATCTTTACCAACATACGTTCCCGCTATGTTGTGCAATCTGTCAGTTGATGCAGAAACAATCTGTTCTCCATCAGATGATAAAATTGAGTGTACTACATATCGACCAGGATACATTAAAGCTGTTTCTAATTCTGGTTTATCTTCCCACAACTTTAGACCTGCAACTTTACCTGTCATAACATCCATAATCTGAAATTTAACACCCTCAGCCAACCTTTCATTTATCAATAAACCAGTACTACTTCTTGCATCTACAAACATTCTCCACAATGGGAAATTAAAAGCACCCGGTTCTGTCTTATCAGCAGCAAAAACACAAAATACTTCACTGGGCCTTTCCTCTATGTCCATCTCAGCAACACCAGGACCCATACCTCTCACGTTTCCAGAAAAAGCATCTTTCAGCAAATCCTGTCCAGCTCCGTACAAACCCTGATCCTTTGCGATTTTGGTACCTTCGGTGAATGCATCCCATGCCATCTTGTGAATCTCTTTACTGTCCGTTCCTCTTGTGTGTGTCATTATAATATGTACATCGTCTCCCGTATATCCTATGTAGTAATCAAGTAATAATTTTGATTTCTCCTTTACCACTTTATTAACTTCTTCTATTAATTTATCGCTAGGTCTGGTGTGGCCGCCAATCGCTCCAATATCGGCCTTTATTGCAGAAAGTGTAACTTTCATATTCCGTAGTCTATTAAATGAATGGAGTTTAAAATTCTTATGATTTAGGTTTTTGGATTAAACTCAAAAAGTCTAGGTCGAAGAAAATAACTAATAATTTATCGAATGTAAGTCACATCCTATTCATATAACCAACAACGAAAGAATCCATTCTTGTAATTTATCACTGGTGGATCATTTCGACATTTCTCTTTTGCATAAGGACAACTATCATAGAATTTGCATCCTGTTTATTTCTCCGACAGATCTGATTTTTCGCCCAAATACTCAAACTTATTTTCCTTCTTTTTTATACTTGGGATAGAAGAAACAAGTTTTTCGGTATAGGGATGTTTTGGGTTTTTATATATTTCATATGCTTTTCCCAATTCCACTATCTGGCCTCTGTACATTATCGCAATAATTTCTGATACTTCTGAGATAACTCCTAAATCATGGGAAATGAATACTATTGACATATCTCGATCTCTCTTTAGCTTTTTTAAAAGGTTAATAATTTGAGACTGAACCATAACATCCAGAGAAG
>JAATVL010000205.1 GCA_014523525.1 Nitrososphaerales archaeon TH703
GCAATTTGATTATTCAAACTTAAAAACATTATTATCAATTGTTGTTTTTGTATTAGAATAGTTCAATTTATTTCATCTTGATATGCTTTGTAGTTCGTATTCGTACAAAATCTTGTCATTTTCATCATAGATTTTGGCCTTTATTGGAAGAGGTAAATCCTTATCCAAATAAATTCTGCTTGTTGAATTTCCCATTTGATATTCAAGTGAGTAAACATTAAAGGGTCCTGCAGGAGTAGAGATAGAATCTTTATTTGCAATTCTTTCATCCACGGCTGAAGAGCTAGTAGTTATCTTGTCCCATACTGCACCAATAACAAGATATTTGGGTTCCCTAGCAATATCTCGGATTGCTAGTATGGATGATTCTACCGGTGAAAGTATCTTTTGCTTATTAGCAATAATTGGTTCCTTAGGCAGGAGTTGGTTTTTTGTAAGATTCATATTAATTTCTTTGACTGTGCTGCCATTTCTGATAGCGAAAGTTACATTCCATTTGTCATTTAAATCGTGAAACTTCATTGAAACTATCGAGTCTGTGAGGTTTGACATTTCTCCAGTAGCTGTCAGCGAGTAGGTTAGATTCAATCCATCTTCAATGTTACTGCCTATTGTCCACAGGTCTTTTGACGTGGGCGGATTGAAAATTGAAGGACCGCTATCGCCACCTGAAAATCCACCGTTTATGGCTATTATTACTACGCTTACTAGAATTCCTATTGCTGCAAATATTCCTGACGCTAGAAAGATTGTTCTTTTTGGAGTCATCGCTTTTACCGTAAAGGACTTTAAAAAAATATAATATAATCTATTTTAAAATGTTAAAAAAAGTCACTGAACTACTATGTCAAAATTACCCGTTTCTACAAAATTGCTCGGGGCACCTGATCCAGCTTGTGTTATCAATACCTTTACAGTCGCTGGTCCTGGCTTCTGGAAGACTACGTTTTGTATAGCAGTTCCATCGGGTGCCAGTTGATTATCTTTTCCGTATATGAGTTGTTGTGTTTTAGAGTCGACAACTCCAAAAGTATATGCCACATCTGTTACTATGTTTTTCTTATCGTCCATGAATATTATTCCAAATTTGGTATTATTACCAGTCTTTATTGTAACAGGTTCCCATATGAGCCTGATGACATAAGTTCCACGTTCGGTTCTCTGTTCTAGGGGCGGTACTGGAATTTCTTCTTTGCTTTGGGGCAGCTTTGGTTGGCCCTGACCTGTTGCAAGTAGATCAAACGCAAATTGGATTGGGGGATTGCCCGTGGTAATATCTGCAAAAGTTTGAGCCTTTACGGGATATGGAAGATTATCTTTGATATAGATATTGTTGTCGACTCCTTTGTGCCAAGTTATTACTGTAGTATCAAAAGTTCCTGCAGGTGTGGTGACTGTCGCTTTGCCCCCAGGAGCAATAGGGGAGCCGCCTATTGAAGCTATTTTGCCCCAATACTGCGCAGTTAGCGATTGCCCCGGTTTTGCAACAAAAGACGAAAGCCATTTTAGCGAATTTGAATAGCCGCTTCTATACTTATTCATCTCTTGAGGGATTTTTGAAGATCCTAGTGCGGTCAGATCCAGATCACTTAAATTAAACGTTCCATTAATTACACGACCCTCATCGACGATGAATGTCGGTGCTATCCAATACTTTCCAGTACTGTTGTAATCCTTGAAATAAATCGTCATTAAAAATGGACGGCCAGCGTTTGTATCCTGGTCTTGAATCTTGTAAGTTAGATACATGCCCTTTTTTGCTCCGTCACCAACATACCATAAATTATTGCCTTGTGCTACTGCATTGTTCAGGCTAGACTGCGAAAAAAGCAAGATGGCTGAAAATAATACAAACATCATGATTGGTTTGTATAATGAGAATTGAAAGATACCCATACTTCAAATAAACTGGAATCCATTCATAAACTTTTACTATACTAGTCTATACAAGCTATTTAGCTTGGCCCAAATGTGTATCTGAGTTTAGATAAACTAATAAGAGATGCATGGAGCACAAATAGCAAATGTGTGATTGTCCCAAGGTTCACTTCTACGAGGTAGATTTTAAATTAGTAGGAATGAAAGTAGTTCCGTCGCACAAAAACTGCTGTGAGCCTCTGAGCAATGAACAATTCACTACGTTTGAAAAAGAGCTTGTCAAATATTGGGGAATTGAACAAGCTTGACCCAGAGTGCAATTAACATTTAAATCCATACAGATGGATGGCAAACACAATGCGTCAACTTTATTAATATCCAATCTAACTTTTGTTTAGGTGAATTTGACTGACTAAGATGTGTAAAGTAACCATAGATACTAACGGAGTAAAAGACGATGAAGGCAAAGAGTGGGTAAACGAATTGGCAAATATCTATGCAGACATGGAAATTGAAGATGTGTCGGTATCTGGAAACAAGATTTCATTTAATGCTGGATTTTCAGGTATGGATGATACTCAACCAGATGACATTAAGATGAGACTAGATGAATATCTTACAATGAATGAAGCCTTTCAGACAAAATCTATAAATGTTAGTTAAAAAATAATATACTTTTTTTATTTTATTTTCTCGAATATGTAAAAATTTGATAAAATAAATTAGCAAAATTCAAAAAATTGTAAAATTAATGTTCATATTTAAATACTTGAGGTGTTTCTTATATATGGAAGGAAAGATGACTTGTAAAGGAATATGTATACGTCACAAAGCCCAAAAGCCGGTCGGTTCAGGAAGATATGTAAGCGGTCAAAAACGATGCCAGATATGTGAAATTTTCATAAAATGGGATGGACTATGGTGCCCATGTTGTGGATATCGACTTAGAACAAAGCCAAGAAACCTGAAATACAAGGCCAAATTAAGGGCAAGAAGGGTAAAGGAGAACGAACCAATTTTGGTTGCTCCTGTCACTTAATTTTTCAACAGGTTTTTGCAGTAAATTTTTATCAGTTTAGATCTCTTGTTTATATTTTCATAATCACTTGTCAGGTCTAAAGCTAGGCTGTTAAGCTTGTGATAATTGAGTTGATAAGCATAATCTTTTTTTTCAAGATGATTGCAGACTAGCTTCCCGATATAGTAATAACAATCTGCAATTAACCCATGCTGCACTAAAAATTCAATTTTTGACTGTAGTAACCCAATGTCGTATCTTTCTTTAAGAATTTCCTTTAGGGCCTTGTAGGATCGATTTATGATGGTTCTTGTAGCCCTTTCTATTCCCAAGCATTCAATACAAAGTTGAATAGCTTCATTGATGAAGTCTTTATGGACTTCAAGCTGACGTAACTGGTTCAATTCATGAATGGGCATGGGCCTAATCTCTGAAGTTAAAAGAATACCTTCAATGAGATCGTATGCAGCAATTTTTAGATTCAAAGCCGAATTTAACTCTGATTTTGTAGCACTAATTTTGGAAACATTAAAGAGAGAATCAACAGCACGACGTTTTCCTGCGGCAATAAATTTCCTTTTAATGTCTGTTTTTGGAGTAGAGTGCTTATCCTGGGAAACCAACAAGTTACTTGACTTATTTTTTAGTTTTACCATATTCAAAAGTGAAATCTCACTATGATCGTATTTTGGAAAATCTAAAAATTCCAATGTGTCATTTCCAACCTGCATGATTTTATTACCCAAACCCATATCGTTTTCTCCAAGGACAGCGATATCATATTCACAGCAATCATACGAAATTCTAGTATTAGTGTCATCGGCCCTACAACCTATCAGAGCCAGTTCTGAATCAGTTTTTTCACTCAAGTATTCTTGAATCTTGTCAGGGATCTTCAATTTAAATTGGAATAGTAAAATTAGTCTAGCGCATATTTTCCATATCTTCAACGTCTCTGAAATCATTAGGGTTTAGTCGAAATCCGGTTACAGATTCGTAAGGAATCTCGTTTACCTTCAGGTAATAATTAAGCTTGCTTTTCTTAAATTTTGCGTGCAGCCAAAGAACAAATCGTTCTTCCAAGCTTGCAGATTCTTGCTTGTCAATTTCAGGGTGTATTTCATTCAATTTTTTTACCAATCTTGAATCTACAGAAATTTCAAAAAAATCCCACCCAAGTGTTTTTTTGCCACTAGTATA
>JAATVL010000206.1 GCA_014523525.1 Nitrososphaerales archaeon TH703
CTTATTGAACTGAACGCAAGTGATACTCGTAATAAGAACATGATTGGTCAGGTAGTTTTTCCTATTTTTTCAAATGCCAGTCTTACTGGAAAGAGCTTTCTCCTTTTTCTGGATGAAATAGATGGAATTTCAAATAGGGAAGACTCAGGAGGACTAGACTTCTTGATGGAATTATTCAAAGAGCCATCTGTCAGAATAGTAATGGCGGCGAACAAATCAAATGAGGCAGTAAAGAAAGTTTCAAAAGTATCGAAAACAGTTACATTCTCGCCAGTACCTCCAAGGCTTTCAATGCTTTACTTGGATAAAATTCTTAGAATGCAAAATTCTTCAATCAAGGTAGATGATAGACTTAAACTGGTCAGGGATTGTTTTGGTGATATTAGATCTCTTTTAAATGCAGCAAAAGTAATGATGGCAGGATATTCGACCGCCAAAAGGACAGTGCTTGATATTGATATTGAAAATATGATAAACAAGTTTTTTTCCTCCAAGAACTTTGATGAAGCGTTGGATATCGTTCAGAGGGCTGACATCTCATATTCGGACCCGAGATTTGGTCAGTCATCTGAAGAAAGGCGCAGGGATATTCTTGCTGCTTTTTTCTCCAGTATTGTAATGTCAAAGATTGAGATGGCTACAATTTGTATACTTTTAGACAGATTGTCTGAATTGGATGTAATCTTAAGCAGATCTTTGGTCATGAGAAACTGGAAAATATTGAGATATTTTCCCTTAATACTAACCAAATCATTGTTTTATGAATCTCGAAATAAGTATATTCATTACAATAGGTATAGCATAGGCTTTGAAAATATGCGTATCTTTTCAAGGTCACAGGGATTGAAAAAAGCATTACGAAGTCTTGCAAAATACTTCCATACCTCCAGAAGTAGTTTTGGCTGTTTCTACTTTGAACCTTTAAGACAGATTCTATCCCGTACAGATGAGTATGAAGAATTGATTCGGAGTGCTCTTACATCAGAAAATGAAGCTGATGTCATAGTCAGGGAAATTTCAAATGCAGAGGAAATACGTCGGCGATAGCATGGCATACCACGATAGAATATGACGGCATTGAATAACCAAAATTTATGCGATTGGCTCCAACGTGCTAGCATGGTTTATTGACCAGGAAAACAGTTCCATTCCTGGCAAGAAATAGAAAGACATTAAACCCACAAAAATTTTATATTTTTCATGTCTAGCGAGTACGAACAGAACGTTGGAAAACTTATTGCTGAAAAAACTGAAAAATATGAATCAATGAAAAACGATCCCAACGTTACAAAATCCGAACTTGAAAGCCTTCTATCTGAAATAGAAATGTTAGAAGTGTTATATGAAAATTATAACCTAGGCATGAACTACTTCCGACGAGCCAGAGGCGGAAGGGCAGGCCTGAGAGAATAAATTTCGACCAATAGCAAAAGAATCCAAGAATTAACTAAAATAAAGACAAAGATCTGATAATTAGCTAAGAAGTCCTAGATTTAGCTATAATGAATTTATATGCGAATATACGCTGTTTAAAATTGTCATGCATGATGAAAAGATAAACCGTCTACATGAAATGAAAAAAAAAGCAGAGACAGGAGGGGGCCAAGATAGAATTGAAGCTCAACACACCAAAGGGAAATTAACTGCAAGGGAAAGATTGGATTTACTGCTAGACAGTAATTCTTTTATAGAAATAGACAAGTACGTCGTCCAGAGATCGACTGATTCTGATACAGCAAAATACTATGGCGATGGTGTAATTACAGGTTTTGGTACTATTAACGGAAGACAAGTTTTCGTTTATGCCTACGATTTTACTATTCTTGGCGGTTCGCTCGGTGAAATGGCTGGCAAAAAAATTGTAAAGTTAATGGATCATGCAATTAAGGTTGGTGCACCACTGATCGGTATTTTGGACTCGGGTGGGGCAAGAATACAAGAGGGTGTAATGAGTCTTGATGGATATGGTGATATATTCTTTAGAAATACTATGGCATCTGGCGTTATTCCACAAATAACAGCAAGTATTGGTCCATGTGCGGGTGGTGCAGTATATTCACCTGCTATGACAGACTTTGTTATTATGGTTAGAAATATTGGTCAAATGTTTGTTACAGGTCCAGAAGTGGTAAAAGAAGTTCTGAGCCAGGAAGTATCCTTTGAAGATCTGGGTGGAGCAACAACACATTCAACAAAATCTGGTGTTGCTCATTTTGTAGCAGAAAATGAATACGAATGTATGGACAAAATTAAGAAATTAATTTCATTTATACCTCAGAATAATCTAGAAGTTTCACCAGTATCTCAGTCACAAGATGAACAAAATAGACTCGAACCAGAGTTTTCAAAAATACTGCCAGAAAATCCTTACGAACAATACGATATGAAGCAAATTATAAAATTAATGGTTGACAAGGAAGACTTTCTAGAAGTACATGAACATTTTGCAGAAAATATACTGGTTGGTTTTGCAAGAATTGACGGAAAAGCAGTTGGAATAGTTGCAAATCAGCCCATGTATCTTGCAGGTGCTCTGGATATAAATTCTTCAACCAAAGCAGCGCGTTTTATACGTTTTTGTGATTGTTTTAATATTCCAATTGTTACTTTGGTTGATACCCCAGGTTACCTGCCAGGTACAGACCAAGAACATAATGGGATAATACGGCATGGAAGTAAGTTGCTTTATGCCTATTGTGAAGCTACAGTTCCTAAGGTAACATGCATTATCGGAAAGGCTTATGGTGGTGCGTACATTGCGATGGGAAGTAAGAATCTGAGAGCAGACATAAACTACGCATGGCCTACAGCAGAGATTGCAGTATTGGGTCCAGAGGCTGCCATAACCATTGTACACAGAAAAGATCTCAAGAATTCTAAAAATCCGGTAGAAATTAAGAAAAAACTGGCAAAAGAATATCGCGAGAAATTTGCAAATCCATACATTGCAGCGGAGAAGGGAATAATCGATCTTGTTATTGATCCTATTGAAACTAGAATAATGATAGCAAAGGCTCTAAATGTATTGCAGAACAAGAGAGAGTCAAGACCAGTGAAGAAACATGGTAACATTAATCTTTAGAGGAGATTTGGAATGGGGAAATTAATATCAAGTGTATTAATTGCAAACAGAGGCGAGATAGCCCTCAGGGTAATTAGGGCATGCAAGGAATTGGAAATAAAATCTATTGCTCTGTATTCTGATGAAGATTTAAGATCAAAGCATGTAAAGAGTGCTGACGAAGCCTACTATCTTGGGCCTCCAGCGCCAACCAAAAGCTACCTTAACATAGATAAGATCATTGAAATTGCTGAAAGTGCGGGCGCTGAAGCAATCCATCCGGGCTATGGATTTTTGTCTGAAAATGAAACCTTTGCAGCAAAATGTGAAGAAAAGGGGATCATCTTTATTGGTCCGACCAGTGACGCCATGGCATTAACCGGCGATAAAATGAAATGTAAAGAAATAATGAAAAAGGCTGAAGTGCCAACAATACCAGGAAGTGATGATATCTTAGAAGAGGTAGATAAGGCAGTCGAAATTGCCGAAGAGGCTGGGTATCCTGTACTACTTAAATCAGCTTTCGGTGGTGGTGGAAGAGGAATTCGGTTTGCAGACAACGAAAAGAAGCTCAGAGAAGAATTTGAAATGGCATCCGCCGAATCGATAGCGGCATTTGGTAAATCTGGACTGTATGTTGAAAAATTTCTTCAAGGAATCAGACACATAGAGTTCCAACTTGCAAGGGATTCCAGTGGAAACGGTAGACACCTATTTGAACGCGAATGCTCTATACAAAGGCGTCATCAAAAGCTTATCGAATTTTCTCCATCTTCAGTCGTTGATAAGAAAACTAGATCAAAGATAGGGGAAATAGCTGTTAGAGCCGCAGAGTCCGTGGATTATCTCAACGCAGGAACTGCCGAATTTCTAAGAGATGAAAAGGGCAACTTTTATTTTATCGAGGTTAACTCCCGTCTTCAGGTAGAGCACCCGGTCACAGAATTAGTTACGGGTATTGATCTTGTCAAATTGCAGATTAGAATTGCATGCGGAGAAGACATTCCTTTTAAACAATCAGATCTCACTTTTAATGGTTCAGCAATAGAATGTAGAATAAATGCCGAAGACCCACTTCATGACTTTGTTCCTTCGGTTGGACTTGTCCCAGATTGTAATCTGCCATATGGTCCTGGCGTTAGAGTAGATACCTATTTGTATCCAAGATGTAATGTATCAGGATATTATGATTCACTGGTCGCAAAATTGATAACGTGGGGACAAGATTTCAATGAAGCTAGGGTCAGAATGTCCAATGCTTTGGATGAATTTATGATAGAAGGAATAAGCACAACCATTCCTTTATATCGAACCATAATGAATGAGAAGAACTTTATTGAAGGAAATATCTCCACAGATTACTTGGAAAAATATGATTTGTTAAATTTAATGCGCACTCAATTAAAGGAGAAAAGCCTAAAGGCATCTGATGCTTCTGTTGCTGCTGCGTTGTTATACTCTGAATTCTTGAAGGCACAAAATACTGCCGCCAATTCTTCAAAGGAACTATCATTATCTAACTGGGTAAGATCAGGAAATATTAAAAATGGAATTCAAAATTAATAATTTAGATAACATCATTACAGGTTCAATTTCAGAATCTACCGGTAATGGTAAAATTATTGCTACTATAAATGGTAAAGAACATTCCATCAAGATAATCGGTCTCCAAAACAGTATATTAGAATTTATTTTAGACAATTCATATAGAACCGCTAAAATACTAGAATTTGATAGTTCGCACATTAAAATGTTAATGAATGGAGAACAAATCATCCTCAAGAAACATTCAAAATTGACTGAAATTTTGGAAATATCTATGGCTCTAGGTGGTACTTTAACTGGAGAGAACAAACTGTTGAGTCAAATTCCAGGACGAGTTGTTTCCATAATTTTAAGGGCTGGCGACCAAATAAATAAAGGAGATTCAATTATTGTACTTGAATCTATGAAAATGCAAGTTGCTGTGAAGGCCCACAAAGACGGCCAGATTAGAGATATAAAAGTAAAAGTAGGAGATACGGTTTCAAGAAACGATGTTGTTGCACTAATTGAATAAGAGACTAACGGCCACGAGGATACTTTATCCTAATAATCTGCCTATCAGTTGTTGATTTCCTTTAATTTATTTCTAATTTCATCGTAGTTTGGTTCAACGAGTGGATTATCTGATATCCAAATATATTTAATTATTCCATTTTTGTCTAGCAGGAAGACGGATCTTTTTGCAGCATTGTAGTCCTTCAAAGGGCCAAGATCTTTCATTACTATCCCATAGTCACTAATTGTTCCTTTCTTGTAATCACTTAAAAGGGGAAAATTCAGGTGTCTATTAACTTTGAATATCTTATTTGCGAATGGACCATCAACTGAAATACCCACTACTGCAGTATTGTTATTTTCAAATTCGTTCATGGAGTCCCTGAAAACGCACATTTCAGTAGTGCATACTGGAGATTCTGCAGCCGGAAAGAAAGCCAGTAATGTGTTCTTACCTCTAAAATCTCTAAGTTTATGCATGTTCATGTCAATATCGGGTAAATCAAAATCAGGAGCCACGTCTCCTTCTTTTAGTTTTGCCATGTCTTTGATTGAAATTTGTTCAATGTTAATCTTTCTGTCAGGCCACAACAGATTTTCAATTTGTATTGACTGCCTTGACACTTAAATCGATTTGTTGCTAGAAGTAGTATTGATATTGATATTGTCTCTGCACTTGTAACCTGATAAATCTAAGGCAACGTACTTGAATCCGAGGTTTTTTAATTTTGAATCAATCGCTAAAAGTTTATCTGTGTCAAACATCTCTTTGAATTCTTCCCTCCCGACTTCGATTCTTGCAGTGTCTTGATGATCCCGGACCCTTACTTGTCTGACGTTGAAAACGGATTTGACTAAAATTTCTGCTGTTTCTATTCTTTTCAGTTTTTCAAATGTTACGGGGATTCCATGGGGTATCCTTGAGGCCAAACATGAATTTGACGGTTTATCAAATACCGATAGATTATTAGATTTAGCAATACTCCTGATATTTTGTTTACCAATCCCCAGTTCTACAAGTGGACTCTTGACATCGTTTTCTCTCATGGCCTTGATTCCTGGACGATAATCCTTCAAATCATCAATATTTGTACCATCGACTATCAATGATACATTCATTTTTTTTGCTTCCAGCAACAAATATGATGCCAATTCAGTCCTACAATGATAACATCTCAATGAATCATTTTTAACAAATTCTTCATTGTCCAATTCACTGTATCTTACTATCCTATGATCAATGTCTATTTCCTTTGCAATTTTTCTTGCAGACTTTAATTCGTCACCAGAAAGAGTATCATAGTCTGCAGTAACAGCAACTGCCTTTTTGTCTAATGCTTTCTTTGCGGCAAGTGCGACAACAGCACTATCCACGCCTCCAGATAATGCAACTATTACTTTTTGATTTTTATTCTGAAACCATGAAACTAAACTTTGAAAAACTTTATCTTCCAAATTAATCATCAACTGTATTTCTTCATTAACTCATAATATGAAATGTCAAAAACTTTCTTATATGAAATATTTAGTTTCCTTGAAATATTTTTGAGGTCATCGTACTCTGGCTTTATCGTTTTAATTACTCCGTCACTATCCCTAGAAATCTTTACCTTAATATCATATTTTTGACGCTCTATTGTTATCGGTAGAGTTATGAAAGATCTAGAAGTTGTTACCCTGTTAACCTCATTAATTCTGCACCCCAATGAACCTGTTTCATTTAAGAGAATTTGAATGAGCGAGTCTCTAGATATTTTATCTGTCAAGACTTTAACTACAAATGAAGGCCTACTTTTTTTAGATAAACCATGTAAAACAGTAACATCTTTTGCATTATTTGCATAAAGGACGTCTATCATGTTTCCTATCATCTCACCTGTTGCATCATCAACATTAGTTTCAAGCTCGTAGATACTTTCAATAGTATAGTCCAATTTTAATTTTGATTCTGCGATGACTACTCTAAGTATATTGGCAACATTTATTCCCTCTTTTTGACCGCCACCATTTCCTATTTTTTCAGGTATGATTGGAGGGTACTGATGGATATGTTCAGATGCTAAATTGACCAACATAGCTGCACCAGTAGGCGTAGTAAGCTCACCATCAAGGTTTCCTGGTACCATTAGTATTTGTCTATTCCTTAAAATTTCCAAAATTGCATTGCTAGGATTGGGAACAATTCCATGAGAAAATTTTAAGAGTCCGTTACCAACGGCTACATCAGTAGTATAGAATTTTTTTGAAAGGAGATCTAGATCTTCTAAGGCAACAGCGGTGCCAATCAAGTCTGCGGCAGTGTCTACGGTAGAGACCTCATGCAATCGGACATTGCTGAAGGATCTTCGATGTATTTTTGATTCTGCTAAAATAATCCTTTTGAGTGAATTAAGAGCAAATGATTTTGCAATAGTGGATAGATTTAGTGAATCACAACATGCAGCGACTGCTCTATATACCACAGTTCCTAATCGTGAATTTGACGAATCCGTGTAATCAAATAGTAATTTAGTACACGAGATTCCATAAGAACTAGTCTTTACAAAATTAACATCGCGTATTTTGGATCCTTTAAAATAATCTTGGCAAGCGTAAATGGAATCAATAACTTTTTTTTTATTTGCGCCTAGGTCAATTAGACTGCTTAACAGCATGTCGCCAGAAATTCCAGCAACTTGTGCGTCAATAATCACTATCTTTGTCATATAAATGAAAAATCTCTCTTCTATATCATATTTATATAATTTAAAGATTGTTGTTTATTTTTAATTTAGAGAAGAAGTGGATCGAAATATAATTGAGTGACAGCAATCAAATCACAGTACTATTTCCTTCTTAGATTTTTCCTCATTACTATCAATCGTATTGTCAAAAATTTTGATACTTATTTGGGCACTATTATTGATAATTGTTGTGCATCAAGTTATTAATTAATAAAAAACCTAAGTTAGGATTGATATCTTTTGCTGAACGAATTTTAATTATTAATGAATTCTATTAACTTGGTGATAGAGTTAAAGTTACCTATTTCAGCTAACCTGTGAGCATCACTTCCTAAATGAAGTTTTACATCATTTTCTTTAAATATTCGTAGCCATTTCATTGGAGGTCGGCAATATTTCGCATTGATCTCCACAGTCTTTTCATTTTCTTTCAACAACGTTGATAACTCAATTAATTCATCCTCTGTTAACTCAAAGGATTCTTCTGGAGCCAAATGAC
>JAATVL010000207.1 GCA_014523525.1 Nitrososphaerales archaeon TH703
CAAAAAAAACTAAGACAATGCAAACAAAAAAAGCTGAGACGATGGAATCCAAAAAAGCTGAGACGATGGAATCCAAAAAAGCTGAGACGATGGAATCCAAAAAAGCTGAGACGATGGAATCCAAAAAAGCTCAAGAATAGCATGCCTTCTAATCCTTTGACATTATTATTATTTTTTGATTAATACCACTTTAATTAAATTAATATCTCTGTCGATTTTCAATACTCCTATTGCATTGGAAGGAAACTCTACCTGACTGGTACGTTAAACAATATGGTTATCAACCTTGTGTTAATATAGGAACATCTGGTCATGTTGACCATGGAAAAACTACACTAGTAGAAGCCATAACTGGAGTTTGGACAAGCGGTCATAGTGAGGAATTAAGAAGGGGAATTACCATAAAGGTTGGGTACGCTGATGCGGCTTTCTACAAGTGTAAGAATTGTCCTCCACCAACATGCTATTCTACTCAGCCGGAGTGCAAGAACTGTGGGCAAGAATCTGAATTCGAACGAGTAGTTAGCTTTGTAGACTCTCCAGGTCATGAAAGTTTAATGGCAAATATGCTCTCAGGAGCTGCTTTAATGGATGGAGCAATATTAGTGACAGCAGCAAACGAAAAGGTACCCCAGCCGCAAACTAGAGAGCATTTACTCGCCTTACAAACACTTGGAATAAAGCAAATTGTATTAGTACAGAATAAAGTTGATTTGGTATCATATGAAGAAACAATAGAAAATTATAAACAAATAAAGAATTTTATTAAAGGAAGCATAGCTGACACTGCACCAATTATTCCAGTTTCTGCGCAACACAAGCTAAATATTGATGCACTAATAGAAGCGATCGAGTCCAATATCAAAACACCTGAAAGATCTAAAAATTCTGAACCTTTAATGCATGTGCTCAGATCATTTGATATTAACAAGCCAGGCCTACCCATAAGTGAAGTAAAAGGTGGAGTAATCGGAGGTTCATTGATCCAAGGGGATTTTAAGACTGGTGATGAAATTGAAATACGTCCAGGGCTCTATGATGATAAGAAGGGTAAATTCGAACCTATAATATCAAAGATTTCATCATTAGGCACTGGCGCAGGAATTGTTGAAGTTGTAAAACCTGGTGGCTTGGTTGCACTTGGAACAACTTTAGATCCTTACTTAGTAAAGAGTGATTCGTTAATAGGCTCACTAGTAGGACTACCAAGCTCACTTCCTCCAGACATTTATGACATAGCAATAGAGCTCAATTTATTTGAAACTGCTGTCGGAACACAAGAAATGGTAAAGGTTGAACCAATTAAAATAAAAGAGTCATTGCGATTGAATATTGGAACTGCCGCGACGCTTGGCACCGTTACTCATGTAAAGGATCACCACGTAGAAATTAAATTGAAGAAACCAGTTTGTATGATTAGTCATAACAGGGTTGCAATAAGTAGAAGAATTGCTGACAGATGGCGACTGATTGGTTCAGGAGTTGCATCATAGGAAAATATGAAAATAGTCAAAATAAAATTAAGTCATGAATTTTTGTAATTGCTCAATCGGTGAGCATATGTTTTCTTCCCATAATTGTTATGGATACAATACCTGTTCCTTTAGTGATATACCCTATTTCATGACACTTTAGATTGTGTTTATCGAATATTTGCATTAGTTTATCCACCTTTGACTTTGAAACAACAATACAAAATCCAATACCCATGTTAAATGTTGAATACATTTCTTTATGTGATATTTTACCCGCTTGCTGAATGAGTTTAAAAATACCGCCTTGTTGTGGCAGATTATGCAGATTAAAATTGACTTTCTTATTTAGTCTTGATAGTTTCTTGAATGAACCTCCTGTTATATGTGCTAGTCCATGAATCCCGCCTCTTTCTGCTTTAATTATATCGAGTACTGGCTTTACATATATCCTTGTGGGCTTCAATAGTTCTTCTCCTATTGAACATTCAAGGAATGAATGACAATTCTCTAATTTGTACTTTGGAAATAAGACCTTGCGTGCAAGTGAATAGCCATTGGAA
>JAATVL010000021.1 GCA_014523525.1 Nitrososphaerales archaeon TH703
CTCTTCCTTAGGCTTGAAATAGTTGCCTTGAGAAGGCTAAAAAGAGTAATGGCTATTATTGCGAGAATAATTATTGTTATTATAATTTCTAACGCATATACTACATTGCCGATGAGTGTGTCGAGGAAAACTTTACCAATATCTTCGCTGGTTTCTGCCAAAGCTGTCTCCTCCTAACCAGATAACAATTTTGTTTATATATATGATATGATGAATATTAGAATAATAGGATATTATAATATATCATAAATAGATTTTCCTTTTCAAAGCACCTAATGACAATTAATAGAGTACGATATTGATTTTAAACTAAACAAACTCAACTCACAAAACGATATTAGATAAAAGTTGAAAATCTGCTTGGACCGAATCAAGATTAAATTGTCTATATAGAGGACAAAATTTTAATTATGTGAAAAAAAATTTAACCCTGTTCGCTGGTCATGTAGCTCAGCCTGGTTAGAGCGAAGGTTTTGTAAACCTTAGGTCGTGGGTCCAAATCCCACCATGACCTCTATTGTATTAAGACTTTTCAGTAAGAAATTGGCAAAATATGATTTTTTGAACACAATCAGTATTCAAGATTGGTATCAATAATAAAATTATTTTTTATTTTACTAATTTATATGCGGATAATTAATATCTGCTAAGGGTTATTAGTTCTCCTAACTTCGCCTTTATACATTATAGGAGACTAATATGCCGTTAAGGAAAAATAATATATCTATGGATATGATATTATATATGTTGGACAAAAAAAGAGATAAAGTAAAAATCAATGACGTATATGAGACAATCTACATTGCAACTCATCCTATTAGGTTAAATATTCTTATTAGACTTGAATCTGAAAAGGTATATGCAAGCAACCTAGAAGCAATGATGAACGTCGATAGGAAGGTTATTTCATTTCACTTGTCTAGATTAGAAAAGGCTGGTTTGGTAACTAGTGAATATGGGTTAAGGACATCTTCGAAGACGAGGCCCATGGCTGTCAGATACTATTCACTTACAACAGAGGGAAGGAAACTGGTTAAAAAACTTCAGTCAATTTTATCAGATTAGATCATTGCACTTGCAAATTCGAAAGTTTGAATTCTTCAAGCGCAGGGATAAAAAAATGAACTAAATAAATTCCTATTGCAAGATCTAACACCAAAAGCTTTTTCTTAGAGGATCATGGTCATTTCCTTTGATAACCGTAATGGCTAAGGAGGAAATTAAAGTGAATAGTAATGTGTACAAAGTTACAATAAATGATCAAACAAGAATGTATGCTATGAAGCTCAATAGACTCTATCAACAAGGATTTAGTGATGTTGATAGTTTTGATGAAATAAGCTCGGAGATTTCTAATACCATAAATAATCTTCTAAAGCATAGCCTATCTCCAGAAGTACGTGAAGAAGACATGGATGGTGCAGTAAAACAGCTATTACAGATGTTTGATAAATCGAAAAAATGAGTAAAAATTCCTCTATTTGAATTTCTACCTTGTAACCTGTAATCCATTCATCTCGGTTACATTTGATTTTATAAATAAAAAGAGTGATAGGCTTAGGGGAGTATAATGTCCTTTAAAGATAAGTGGAATAAAACCCAGCCTGAAAATATGGCAGTAAAAATTTTGGAAAGTATTAAATCACAACCTCCTCTAAAGCCACGAATTGAGGAAGCTCAAAAGAAATTAGAACTACAAATTTCAAAACTCGAAGGAATTTCTGCTAAGATTGTGGAAAAGGATCAGCTTATTTTTAAAAGAATAGTACATTCTATACAAAATCACGAATTACAATATGCCAAATTACTTTCAAATGAACTTTCTCAAATTCGAAAAATGAATAAGATGGTGGATTCTGCTAAATTGGCCCTAGAGCAAATTCAATTACGTCTAAACACTATAACTGAGTTAGGAGATGTTGTAGTTACATTGACACCAGCAATGTCTGTGATAAAGAATATACAAGGGGGATTATCATCGATGGTTCCAGAAGCAGATCAATCCCTATCTCAAATATCCGATCTGATGGGAGGAATATTATCAGATTCTGCACAAATACCTAAACATGAAGTCGATAATGGAAGAGCACTAAGTGAGGAATCAACAAGCATCATAGAAGAAGCTACTACTTTAGTAGAACAAAGTATGAAAGAGAAATTTCCTGATCTATCTTCAATTAGTATTGACGAAAAAAGTACAGAGGCATCTACTTACTAGGTTCCTATTTTTTATTACTTAATTTAGCAATAAATTTAATATCTTTTTTTATTCTACTAATTGTGGGGTAGCTGTATCCCTTGTTTCTGTAAGTCTTTATCATGGACTTCCAATTTGCAAGTCGCCATCTAGCTTGGTCCCTTGTTAACATACTGGTTTCTTTTTTTACTAAACTCTTCCTTCCAAGAATTAAATAACCCCCATCCTGCGCTTTTTGTCGATTGTACGCAAATTTGAGCCCTGAAACTATTGATTCAGGGTGTAAAAGAGAAAAATAATATTTTATTTCTCTAAATTGGCGTTCTGAAACAGCCAATTTGATCTTTAATTCTCTTTCTGCCATGCTTGCATATTTCAGATTATATTAAATAAATATTTCTAATATCGAATTATGAAATACGAAATTCTGAGTCAGAAAAGGCATTTCATAATCAGGGTTTGTTAAATTGAATATTCCAAAATTCGAATTCTGAAATACAATGTAGAGACTCCTTTTTAGAAAAATTAGTTATCCTAAATTTTAGGAGGTTTAGTATACATATTAAGGAACAAATAGGTAATAATTTCAATTTGAAATTGTATATTAAAACAGGCAGCATAGCAATCCCTAAAATCTAATTGTACCAATGTAACGATACTATTTATGAGATCAAATGACTTTATGTTTTTTACCAATATTTTTAAGCTCTTTTAAAGTATAAACCAATTGTTCCTTTGTATGTGATGCGCTTAATGATAATCTCAATACGGCGCATCCCATCTTAACGGTTGGAAATCTCATCGGATAGACAAATATGCCTTTCTGTAATAATTTATCGGCAAATTTCACAGCGAGGTTTTCTGAACCAATGTGTATAGGAATTATCTGACTACATGAGTTTCCTATATCATACCCTATCTTCCTTAAACCATTCTGTAAGAATCTGATGTTATTAAAGAGTCTGCGTTGTAGAATTCCTTTTTTTGCAATACTAATGGCGTAAAGGGCAGAATTGCACAAGTGAGTTGGAAGAGCAGAAGTAAATATGAATTGCCTGGATCTGTTTATAAGATAATCCCTAACCATTTCGTTACAAGCAACATATCCTCCAAAACAACCTAACGCCTTACTGAGACTGCTAATATGGATATCAACCAAGTTATTGACCTTTAATTCAGAAGGAGTGCCCGATCCATTTTTTCCAAAAACAAAGTCGCCATGAGCGTCGTCTACAATAGTGAAGACCCCAAACTCTTTTGCAAAATTGCAGATTGAATTCAAGTTTGACATGTCACCGTCAATACTAAATATTCCTTCAGTAACAAGAATTTTCTTACCTGAGACACCTCCTAATAGTTCTAGAAGATGTTCAGTGTCATTGTGACGAAATATCTTGATCTTGGCGTTACCTAAACGACAACCGTCAATAATACTTGCATGATTTAACTCATCGCTGAAAATAGTTGTGTCTCTGTCTGATAGAGTACTTATGACTCCTTGAACGGCTGAATATCCAGTAGTATAAACTAGGGAGGATTCTGTTTTTCTATGCTTTGACAGAACTTGTTCCAGTTTTTCAATGTTTAAATGATTTCCTCCAACAAGTCTAGAACTACATTGAGAAATTTCGTCAAATTCTTTTACTGTATTTTTTATTATTGTTTGATTTGAAGATAAACCAAGATAATCATTCGAATTAAAATTGATTATTTTCTTTTTATCGACTATTAAAGATCTATTTTGATTTTCAACAATTCTTAATCTTCTATAGAGATTTTCTGATTTTAGTTTACTAATTTCTTCCTTAATGAATTCGTGTATCGAGGCCAATTTTATGTATCATTTGGATATCTTTATTTGGTTCGTTTCCATTTGTAGTAAGGTAACCACCTGTAATGATCCCATTTGCACCTGCCTGAAGTGCTAGCTTGCCGCCGTCACTAAAGTGAACTTCTCTTCCTCCCGCAATTTTCAATATAGTTTTTGGCATGATAAATCTCCAAACAGCGATTGTTCTAATTATATCGATTGGATGAATTAAACAATTATCCAGTTCCTTTGGTGTGCCTTTTCTTGGGATCAAAATGTTTATTGGAACTTCATCTGGTTCAAGAGTCGAGATAGAAAATGCTAATTCAATGCGTTGTCTTGTAGATTCTCCCATTCCAATAATCCCTCCACAACATAGTTCAAGGCCTACACCTTTGACAATTCTTGCAGTTCTGATTCTGTCTGAAAATTCATGGGTTTTACAAATCTTTGGAAAGAAACTTTCAGAAGTTTCTAGATTGTGGTTATACCTCTTAACTCCTAATGATTTTAGTCTAATTGCTCGTTCTGTAGTCATGAAACCAAGTGAAACATTGATATCCAGTTTTACATGCTTTCTTAATTTTTCAATTATTTTGCAAATTTTTTCAAAGTCATTTTGTGAAGGTTCTCTATATGCGCAAACAAGGCAAAAACTAGCTGCACCGTTTAATTGAGCTTCGCTTGCTTTCTCTAAAATTATATCATCAGCCAAAAGCGGATATTTTGATATACCAGTTTCATAAAATGTAGACTGGGCACAAAAAGAACAATCCTCTGGACAATTTCCAGATTTGGCGTTTATCAAAGATTCAACGTCAATATTATCCTCATTAAACTTTTTAGTAATAATATTAGCAGAGTCAGCTAGCTTTATCAAATCGTTAGTTGTAATTAATCTTTCTGCTTCGTCATATGAAATAATATTTCCATTGATCACCTTCTTCATACAAGAATCAATGAAATCGAAATCTTGCATCATTAGTTCTACTTTAGGACCCATAATTAATCTTTAATTAATTTAATAAACATCGTTAATTTCGTTGATCAGATCTAAAATTCTAGGTTTCAAGAATCAAGAATCTGTTATGAAAGTCTAAAGTAACATGACTGATTTTGTACTGCAAGCCAAATATCTAAAGTAAAATCCTGACAATTGAAGTATTCTAATCGAATTCTATTGGTTCGAATCTTAAGTTCGTTACGCTGCTCTTATCCAAACTTCAAACTTTAGGAAAATACTATATAACTGCAAAAATAACTAGCATAATTCAATGTTTTTTGAGCTTTGAAGCAACATAAACACCAAAAAACAAGAAAATCTTGTTAGATGTTTTCATATTGGTATAAAGGAAAAAAATGCGAAAATCGTCATTTTTTATCATGACTCTAATAGTATAAAAAAGGACCCGTTTTTGTACCATCTAAAAAAACCAGCATTTTTTTACTCGTATTCAGCCTAAAAAAATGCAATACCTTTTTTCAACTATAACTATTTTTTTTGACCCATAGGATTATCAACTCTTCATAAAAAAATGAGTAATGAAATACTCGTTTGGATACTTGCGAGTCAGTACCGATGAGCAAACGGTATTAAACCAGAAGTTGGCAATTGCAAAGTGGGCAGTTGAAAATGACTATAAAATTCTTGATTTTTTCGAGGATTCTGCGATAAGTGGGAAGATTCCCGCAATTAATAGACCTGCATTTAGAGAGATGTTATATCTAGTTAGAACTGACCGAGTTGATTCTGTTATTGTTTATGAATTATCAAGAGTCGGCAGAACATTTTGGGAGACTCTTGATGCAATAAAATCAATTGAAGAATATTCACCATTAATTTCTTGCTCACCAAAGGAGATATTTCTTCAAACCACTGACCCTAGTGTTAGGAAATTGATGATTGGAATATTGACTTGGGTAGCAGAAAGAGAAAGGGAAATGTTGATTCAACGAACAAAGGATGGAATGGCAAGGGCGAAAATGTCTGGCAAAAATATTGGACGTCCTAAAAAAACGCTTGACAAAGACACACTTATCAAAATGTTATCTCAGAATTTACCAAGGACTAAGATTGCCCAAAACCTTGGCATATCTAAAGCCACTCTGTATAACCAGATTCGTTCTATTTAGATGAATAAGGTATGCTAATACCGTCCTATTTTATGTTGTACTTTTTTTACTATTGCGTACTCAGTTTCAACTATTTTTACTAGATCTTCTTGTTCTATTGCTAGTGGTGGAATTATTGTAATTATATTTCCAAGGGTCCTTAGATATACTCCTTTTTTCAATGATTCTTTCGCAATGTATTGTCCAATCGGAACTTTATCTATCGACTTGATAGGGGCATCCCCTTTTCTTAATTCAATTCCACATAGCATTCCTTTATGTCTGATATCATAACAGATATCTAATTCCGAGAATTTTTTCAAAAGACGATTAAAAACTAATGAATTATTTCTTATTTTTCTTATAAGATTTAGCTTTTCATAAAGTTCTAGATTTGTCAATGCAGCTGTGCATCCTACCGGATGACCAGTGAAAGTGTGACCATGAAAAAGTTGCCTTTTGGCCCAATAATCTCCAAGAAATTCATTGAAAATGTCGGTAGTTGTTAGCGTTACTGCCAATGGAAAATATCCACCAGTGAGGGCTTTTGCAAAACAAACAATGTCTGGTTCAGAGTGTTGTGCCTTGTACTCAATCATGTTGCCAAGTCTACCAAAACCAGTAGCAATCTCATCCAATATCAAAAGAATGCCATATTCTTTGCACAGGTCACTGATCGACCTTTGAAAATTCTTCGGATATATATTAACTCCACCTGCGATCTGAGCCCCGCTTTCCATAACAAAACCAGATATTTTTGACGAGAGATTCTTCAGAACGTTCTCAATTTTATCAATATATTGCTCAAAGTTTTGACTCCCAAATTTTTCATGTCTTATCGTGGGGGACTCTACTTTTATTGTTTTGAGAAGAAGTGACTTATATGGAGAAAAGTAACCATCAATGTAACCTATCGACATGCAACCTATTGTATCCCCATGATAACCATTTTTCAAGCAAATGAAATTCTTTTTCTGCGTTTTCCCTTTATTATTCCAGTATTGTATCGCGATTTTTAGTGCAGCTTCAATTGCCGTTGAACCGTTGTCTGTGTAAAAAACCTTGCTCATTCCTTTGGCGATATGTGTAAGAGTCTTTGCTAATTTTACAGACGGTTCGTTAACAAGACCAAATAATGAAGAATGGGGGAGAGTATCAAGCTGTTTTTTCATAGCTACAATTATTTCTTTTCTATCATGTCCCCAAACATTACACCACATGTTACTAATACCATCAAGATACCGTCTTTCCTTAGAATCTACAAAACTAAAACCGCTACCGGATTTTATCACGATATTTTCTGAATTATTCCAGAGTTTCATCTGAGTATATGGATGCCAAATGTATTTTCTGTCAAGATTATTACTATTCAACAGAAATAGCTATAATATTGCAGTATTTGTACATTAGCCTGAGGATATGTTGTATGATGAACCCAAGTTTTTAATTGACATATAAGTTGTCAGTCGTTACAAAAATCAATTTTTAGACTAGTAATTCACACTGCATTGGTTCAGAGATTTTTGCGTCAAAATAAGTTTATTAATAATCTGAATATATCCATGAGATAATGAAAACAAAAATATCTGTAATCCTGTTATTTATCTCTCTTGCCTTACTAATCATTTATGGGGCAGACGTAATATCTTCCCAATCGTCTTCTAATGATGGAAAAAGTGGTTTTCTTCAATTGAGCCCAGCTATTAGAGGGGGAGTATTTGGTGGGGGCGCTGTGATTTTATCCATCATCGCTTTTGCAATTTCGCTAAGAGAAAAATCTACATTGGTAGTCGTACTTCTTCTTGTTAACGGTGGGTTAATTATAGCAGGAATGATTGGCTTGGCTATTGAAGACGAAGCAACAGGCAGCTCGACACTATATGGAACCACCGGATTAGGGATATTGCTGATTGCACTGGGCGTTGTAAAAATAATCATTACAAGGAAAAAATAGTACTTTATGAATCATATTCAATATTCCAAAATTCGAATTTAGAAACATTATTTCTAAAGTTAAGTAATAGCATAACATTTAATTAAAGTAATAATTTTTGTAATGCATGCGCCGCTGTAGCTCAGCATGGTAGAGCAAATTCAAAGATTAATTGCTTTGGAGCTTAACTGGCTGTTAACCAGTGGGCCATCAGTTCAAGTCTGATCAGCGGCGCTTTATTGAATTTTAATTTAATTGTAGAGTATGGTTATAGATTTACTAATTGATGTTACTAATATTTATATCATTAATGCAATTCATGTAATATTTCATAATTCGAATTGTGAAATATACCTTCTTATCATTTATGGTATATTATTTTTTGATAGGTAACTGAAAGTTAAAATATCATTTCTAAAATTGTATTATATCCAAGGCCATTGCGTCTGACAAAAGGTCAACATGCCTAGTAGCTACGATGTAGCCATTTTTTAATTCACTATTTGAAATCCATCTATTTGATGAAGACCACATTCTCTCTTTCCTAATTCTTTTCTCTAATTCTTCGACATCCAATTCTTTTTCTTCGATTTCCTCCGTGTCAGAGTTTTTTATCGTCAATAAGACCTTTCTAACAAGAATCCTGCTACCAAACCTCTGAGAATAATCCCTAGCAGATTCATCGTAATCAAGAAGTTTCATCTTAATCTGTTTCCTATTTAGAACATCCCTACTCGTTAGAAGTCTATTGTCTACAAATCTATCGTATGACATCTCGATAACTCTATTAAGAATTACTGATTAATTAAATCCTTCATTAATCAATTCATACGGATGAGAATTCATAATATGGCGAATTGTTCTTATCAAGTCCACACTTCTTTAATTTGACAGCACTACCGGGATTCAACCCTTCTTCACTCAATACGCCGATAATCCTAATTCCAGACATTTCAACCAAGCCTAAATTTTTATTCTTGCCAATAAATGACTCTGAGTGTTCAATTAATCGGCCTTTTCTATCTAATTTTGACATTCTAATTCTTTTTGAATAGCAGTTATTACATATATTTGAAGGTGGCCATATTTTTGTATGACAATTGTCGCAAATCGGGATCCTGAATTTTCCCCTACTTAGAAAATCAAGAAATTCTTTCATATCATATAATATCTCCTCAACATAATTAAAATGATTAACAATTGATTAAAAAATGCGAAAAATGTATTAGCCGCACTGACTGTAGATAGAAGATTTTATTTTCACATATTTCTATGAAAGTATTAGAACCAAGGAAGAAGAACCTGCTGCAGACATATTATGCACCAGCCCACTCTTGCAGTCATTAACTTGTCTTTTTCCGGCCAATCCCTTTAACTGCTCACAAATTTCCACTGTCTGAGCCACACCAGTAGCTCCCAAGGGATGTCCTGTACCTATTAATCCTCCACGAGGATTGATTACTATGTTATTCTGTGAAACAAACTTACCTCCTTGCCCTTTTTGACAAAAACCTAAATCTTCATACGCGAGAATTTCCATTATAGTGAATGCATCGTGAAGTTCCGTTACATCTATTTGCTCTGGTTCAATATTTGTCATAGAAAATGCCATATTAGAAGCCTTTTTAGTTGACTGTATGCATGAGAGCTCAGAACTAAGGTTACTAAAACTAGCGGCCTCTGTAGAACTTCCTATTCCTTCAATCCATACGGGACGGTCCGTATATTTTTTAGCCTCTTCTTCATTACTAAGTAATATTGCTGAAGCTCCATTGCAGATATATGAACAATCAAGCATCTTTATTGGTTCCACCAGTTTCTTGGAATTCATGACATCATCAATTGATACTTTTTTCCTAAAGAGAGCATTATGATTTAGGTAAGCATTTTTTCTATTCTTTACTGCAACTGATGCCATCTGTTCCTCAGTTGTACCATATCTACGCATGTGAACCTTGGCAAAGAGTGCAGCCCAGTAAATAGGCAAAGTAAAGCTCCCTCTTGAAATATCCCATAGCAGTTGTGATCCTTTAGTTTCTCTTATATCTGCACCGACAACTAGTGCAGTTTTACACAAGCCAGATTTTATCAGAGAATAAGCCGAAACAATTGCATTAGTGCCGGAATTACACAAGTTGTCTAACCTTTGAGAAATTATTGGCTTTATTCCCAAGTATTCTGATAAGATTGTTGATCCATACTGAATATCAGAAGTTGTCGATAAAATGACTGCATCAATCTTCATCGAACTATCTTTGCAATTTCCTAAGATTCTTTTGCAAGGATCGCATGCCAATTCTTGAACAGATAGGTTAGTGTCCCTAGTAAATTCTGAAGTGGATTGATCAATTATTGCTATTTTAGACATTTTCTACTAAAAGAAGAGAATCTTTGATTGATTGCTCATTATCCTTTACTGGATTTACCTGCAAAATCGGAAGTGATACTCCACATGAAGTAAACCGTTTCAGTGATTTGATACATTCGTCAGCGGTGCCATAGATTGTTAATGAATCAAGCATAGCATCGGTTACGAATTTTTCAATATACTCAATCCCATGTTTTTGATATTCAATTGTTATTTGTTTTACTTCGTTTTCAAAACCATGAGATGACAAAAATTCGTTATAATATTTACCTACTGATACATAAAATGCGAGTGTTTTTGCAGCTCTGATGCGAGCCAAGTCTGGATGTTTATTTGATACTGCAGTAATAAAGACAGTACAAATCTCAAAACCCTTAGATTTTCTTGAAGTTATTGATCTGATGAGCTTTATTGTTTTTGCTAGCTCGTCAAGTGGACGAAGATATAATATTGTTCCATCCGCCACTTCTGTCGCAAGTTTAATCATTCCTGTATTTACAGCACCGAGAAAAACAGGTATCTTTTTTCTCGAGGATCGATGCATTATCTTGAGATTTTTTAATTTGAAAAATTTTCCGTTAAAGTTGATTGTTTCCCCGCTAGAGATAACCTTGAAACACGTTACGTATTCTTTCATGCGTTTTAATGGATGTTCAAATTTAATTCCGTGCCAATTTTCAGCAAGAATAGGAGTGCTTGCTCCAATTCCTATAATTGTACGATTCGATGAAATATTGTCTAAAGTGCAAGCCGCCATTGCTAAAGTCGCTGGAGTTCTTGAAAACATACTCACAATTGAAGTTCCTAGCTTAATCCTATTAGTTATCGCAGCTATTGCCCCAATCATAACAAATGCTTCACGGCCCCAAGACTCGGGCATCCATATGGAATCTGCTTGTGGTCTAACATCCAGTAATTTGGCGAATTTCAAAATATCATTGGCATTAAATAGGCTGCTTGGATTATAGCCAATGTGACCGATGTTATCAGTCATTTTTAAATACTTGTAGTATTTCTTTTGATGCTTCTTCAATATCCTTGTGAGAATCTATAGACCGCCAATAATTATATGAAAATTTTTTTGCCTTTAATCTCCGTTTATCCACCAGCATTGGCAAAGTAACAGTTTCAAGATTTCCATTATCAGGAAGGTAATCAAAAATTTCATTTGAAAAATAGTATACTCCAGCATTGACCCACATGTCCTTAATGGATGGTTTTTCTACAAATTTTGACACAAGATCACCATTTGTTTCTACAATTCCAAACGTACTTTTTAGAGGAACTAGAGCAAGTGTCATTGATCCTTTTTTACATATCGTAGATGGATCCAAATCAGTCAATATATCTCCATTAATTACAAAAAATCCAGTATCTGTATTTCTACTTTCAACGATTTGATTTTTTGCATTCTTTAGAGCACCACCTGTTCCTAGTGGTACGTTCTCTTCGATGTAGCTTATGTTAACTCCAAACTTTTTGCCGTCAGCAAGATGGTGCTTTATTTTTTCTTTGAGATGTCCTACAAGTACTATGACATCCTTCATTCCAAATTTTTTTAGCCAATTTACTTGCAACTCTATAATTGGGGTGTTATTAATCTGGATCATGGGTTTTGGCCTATCAGAAGTTAATGGTCTCAGCCTTTTTCCCAAACCACCAGCAAGTATAACTGTTATCACTATTAACCCTCACTTGCACAAAGATTCTATATAAAAGTCATCCCAATTTTATTTCTCGAGCTGTAAATCCTATTCACGCGAATAGACGTATATACCGTCAAGGAAGACTCTCTGATCCTTGTTTTTGACTCTTGTCGATAGTTCTATATTCGCAGCTGTCTGTGAAACATCCTCAAGATGAGGGCCAGAAATCACAATATCGTCACCCTCGATGGCTACCTTTGTAGCCTCGCCCACTATCTTTGAAATTCTTGCCTTTCGCTCGCCAAAAAAATTCTCAACATATACCCTGCCATCTTTCACCTTAACAGTTATAGGAAAATGTGCAAACACCACTTTCATTTTGTACTTGTATCCATTCTGAACACCTTTTATCATGTTGCTTATGATGCTTGTTGCAGTTTTAGAAATAGCAAAATCTTTCCTTCTTGTTCCATAAGGGTGGATCTTTATTGTATTCTCCTCAATTGTTAGAAATGCCGGGAGCTTGGTGAAATCTTTTTTTACAGTTCCAAGTTTCCCCTTTACTAATATTGTTCTACCTTCCAAGGTAACAGAAATGCCTTCTGGTATTTCTAATGTTGAAACATATTCATTAGTAGACGTATCCAACCAACACTCCTCCAATTCCTACTTCCTGCGCTTCATGGTGTGTCATCACTCCTTTACTTGTTGAAACTATTAAGATGCCCATGTTATACGCGGGCAAAAATTGTCTTTCCCAATTCAGGTATTGATTCTTTCTGACACTAAATTTTGGTGTTATTATTCCGCATTTGTTTATCTTTGCCAATAATTGAATCTTAAATTTGCCAGCTCTCGAATCATCTATCTGCTCAAATTCTCCAATATATCTGTGTTTTTGCATTACTCGTAATACTTCGCTGGAAAATCTTGAAGACGGACTAACTATACATTCTTTTTTTCTTCGAACTTCATTATTATATAAAGTCGTAAAGAGGTTTGACAGGATATTTAATGCTGGCATCTCATTCACCTATTTTTCTACTCATATTTCTTAAAGCCTAATTTTATTGCTACTTCTCTAAAGCATTGTCTGCAGAGCATTATATTGTACGCCTGAATAAGACCCGAATAGCATCCGCATCGCTTGCACCATCGGGTACCCTTTCCATGGATTCGTTGTTTTCTTCCTGTGACATCATATTCTCTTGGCTTTGGCATTAAATCATTTCAACTCCTAGATTCTTGAAATAATCTATTGCTTCATCTTTTGAAATTCTATGTTTCTTTCCCATTTTTCTTGGATTACTCCTGTTAATTATTCTGTAACCGGGTCTTGATAATGAAATGCAGACATTCATTCCAAATATTCCTATATCAGGATTATATTTTGCTCCCGGAATATCAATGTGCTCGCGGATTCCTATCGAAATATTTCCATAGCCATCAAATGACGACTTTTTCAATTGGTTATTCTTTGCTTGTATTATTCTCTTAGCAAATTCCAGTGCCTCTGTGTTTCGAAGTGTCACTTTGGCGCCGATTGGTTCACCTTTATGTATCCCAAAATCCCTGACATTGTTCTTTGCACCACATTGAGTGGGTTTTCTGGAGGTTAATTCTTCAAGTGCGTTTTTTGCTCTCTCCAGTGGCTCACCAGATTTTCCTACTCCGATGTTTATTACAACTTTCTCCAAACTAATCTGTTTCATATTATTCACTACGCTTATTTTACTTGCTCACCTGAATTAGTGAAGAGTCAACCCCAATTGCCATCACAATATCAATTGGCAATTCTACAGTTTTTTCACCCATAGAAACTGATACACGTTTAGGAAGGGAAAATGATCCCGTCTTAATTTCTTCAACCTTGCCAATATTACCAGCGTTTTCTCCCCTAGTAACAATAACGGTGCATCCCTCTTTTAGTTGCACATGATTTTTGATACCAAACTTGGGTAAGTCAATTAAACATGTGTCATTCACATTATATGATTCTTTACTCAGAAATGTTCTTCCGTCATGAAGACAATATTGATATAAATTTTCCTTTGAGGTAACTTTAGATTTGATCTTTTCTAACTTTAGGTTTTTTTCATCTGAATTTATTTTTATTGGAAAAAGTGGAATTCCATTTGAGGGAACAAATCTATAAGATTGGTTTGAAGGTTTTATTTCTAGAGTATCCATTAAGCCAATCGGAAAATTTGGGTGATGAATCATTTTGCCGTCTACACTGATTAATCCCTTGTTTAACGATCTTTTTACTTCTCGTATATTTGAACAAACATGTAAAAGATCACGCAATACTACACCAATTGGGTAGGAAAATTTTCTAGTATGTGGCCCTGGCATTGTGTTCAGAATAAACCTTACACTTTTTCTATTGACTTGCCAGAAGCGCGGGGCAAGTTGTCGTTTGAGTCTCTTATCTCCTCCTTTTTTGGCCATGACTATGTTTTCACCTCTTTAACCAATTCCTTCTTCTTAAGAGCTGATTTTTTCATTTCCTTCCCTGTTTTTACCTTAGTGTTTTTATCTTTTGCTTTTTGAGTGCCTTTCATTCTATAATCATCATCGGTATTCACTGAAATAATCTGAACATTTGAAGCATGAATCTGCACCTTGACTTTGCCACCACGTATTTTTTCTCTCTGAACACCTTCAATTGATAGTGTCGATCTTTCTGTATTCACTTTCTCAACTTTCCCTTCTACGCCAACATACTCTCCCCTTAAAATTCTAACAGAATCACCCTTAATGACTCTCATACTTCTCTTATTATGTTGCTTTCTCAGGTTTTCGGATAGGTTAGCTCCCAATAATTTTTCTCTTTTATGTTTTGAAATCAGTTTATAGAACATCATTATTCCCTCATATTATCAATGATGAAAGATTTGCTATTCTGGGCCACTTTTCTGCAGCTTCGGCAGCGACTGGTCCTTTTATGTCGGTTCCCTTTATTTCCCCTTCCGGTGTAACCAATACTGCAGCGTTATCCTCGAATGATAGCCTAACACCATTTAGTCTCCTTATGGGATATTTTTGTCTGATAATTACAGCTCCGAACATTTGTTTTCGTAGCTCTGCATTGCCTTTCTTAACGGTAACATTCACAAAATCTCCAACTGCTGCAGATGGCATTCTTGAATGTCTTCCCTTTATACGTGTAACTTGAGCAATCCTTAATATTTTAGCTCCAGTGTTGTCAGCACAAACTAAATTTGCTGATATTGGTAATGCCCTTGTAATATATGGCTTAAATTCTTCTACTCCTTTTGCAGAGACTGCACGGCTTTTAGACGCCACTCTTTATAACCTCCACAGTTACAAACGATATCGTTTTTGAAATTGGTTTACATTCTGCAATCTTTACTTCATCGCCTTCTTTTACATCAATGCATGAAGGAAGAAATGCGTGAACATTAGATCTGCTTCTCTCGTATCTTTTGTATTTTCTAACCAGCCTGGGATATTCACGGGAGACAACTATCATCTTGTGTGCTTTAGAGCTTACGGTGGTTCCTGTCAAAATTCTTCCTCTTATGGAAAGTTTACCATGAAAAGGACACAAGTCATCATCACAAGTTCTTTTTGGCTGTGAGATTGTTACTCCAATATTTTTACCCATACTCTATCAACCATCACTTAAGTAAACGGTCCTCAGGTCTTCCGACTAAGAGACAACCATTCATGAAACAAATCTCATCTTGAAAAATCAGTCCTATTCTGCGTATTGATTTTTTGGGAATAACATATGATTTGGATTGATCACTGAGCGAAATTGTGTTTTTAGTTTCAAAGATAATTTTGCCATTAATTTTTTTTAGATTGTTTAGCGATCCATATTCTATTTGTGCACTACGCCCTATGAATTCATATTGTAAGATGTAATCTTTAAAGGTCATTTTGCTAATTCCCTTTCCTTTAAAATTGAAAGTATACGCGCAATGTCCCTTCTCTTCCATTTCATATTGCCAGTTTCCTTTTTGAGAGTGCCTTTAGAATTTTCAATTCTCAATTTCAACAGATCTGCCCTAATTTCTGATAGTTTTGATTCCAAATCATCGTCGTTAAACTCCCTTAATGTTTTTAATTTAAGTCTAGCCATTAAGTTTCACTTTTATTCACGGCTATTTCCTTAACTTGACTGTTAATAATATCTTTACTCTCTGTCTTGACTTCTGAATCGGAGGGGACTCTCTGATTTTCAGTTTGACTTTTACTCTCGCTCTCACTGTCGGTTTGGGTCTCGACCTTTGGTTGTGGTTCCAGGGATAAATCAAAATCAAGATGAGTTTCTTCTTTTAACGAAATTTTTAGTTTTATTCCTACTAGTCCCATTTTTGTTAATATGCTATTTGTGCTACTTCTTACCACCTCTTCGGCAACTTTTCCACTCTTTGGAATGGTTCCTGCTGAATGCTTTTCAAAATGAGCTCGTTCACCTCGTAGCTTGCCCGATATTGTAATCTCCACACCCATAGCTCCAGCACCCATAATCGTATTTATTGTCCATAACGAAGCTCTTCTAAATGCCGTTCCTCTTTCAATAAGTTGTGCAATTCTATTTGCCATAATATGTGGATTCAATTCAGGTTTTGTAACTTCGGTTACAGAGACCTGCGCATTCTCCAAGTTAAATTGTTGTTCCAATCTAGTGGTCAAGTCTCTTATTCCACTCCCTTTTCTTCCAATGACCAGCCCCGGTCTAATGACAAAAAGTGTTATTTTGGTACCTATGGGAGTCTTTTGGACCTCGGCTCCTCCGTAACCAGCTTCGCTTAAAGAAGAACTCAGGTATTCGTTCAGTTCCATATTTCTAAAATTATTTTTCATTACGTTTTTTATCGCGCTCAATAGACTTTACCCTCTCTAGCTACGATCTCTACATGTGTCAATGTGTCAACTTTAGGACTTGACCTTCCCATAGCCCTTGGAATAAAGCGCTTAAGTTTCGTTCCTTTATGAATAACGCAAGATACAATTTCTAATCTATCTAGGTCCATACCCTTGTATTCCGCGTTTGATTCTAAATTATCCAAAAGTCGTAAAAATTCTTCAGAAGCTTTCTTTGGGAACCTTCCAGAAAAAAAACCATCCCTGATATTTGATCTATGGGCTACTTCATTGTGATATCTTCTATAAGGAACAGCAATTTTTTTTTCAATGGCTTGATCTAAAATGTTCCTTGCTCTTTCGATTGATAGTCCCTTTATCGCTAGAGCAATTTCTCTCGCATGTTTATGGGAGATGTCAGTTTCTCTTAATGACGCTCTAACGTGTTTATTCTTGTCAAATTGAGAAAATGAGTAAGAATATGTCGGCAAATGCATCACTTTAATGGCACATACAGACTTGATCTGGAAGCTCCTACTCCAGGTGCACCGTGTTGAACTCTTTTGTTTGTAATAGCATACTCGCCCAAATAGTGACCAATCATCTCGGGTTTTATAGTAATTGGAGAAAAGTCCTTACCATTATGAACATTGATAGTAATGTCCACCATGTCCGGAAGAATTATCATATCTCTAACGTGAGTTCGTAAGGTTTCATTGGATGAACCGTCTCTGATACTTTTTATTCGCTCACGTAGTTTTCTTTTTTGATCATCCATATACTTTCCTACTCTTTTATCCAGCGACCGCCTTTGTCTGGCATTTAACAATGGGAGAAGTGCCTCTATTGATAAATTCTTTAATTCATCTACATTATAACCTCTAAATCTAAATTCACGAACCAACTAACACTATCAGCTCCAAAATACTCCTTTTAAATTTAACTAGATAAACCAACTTAGACCAATCCTAATTTTGTTGCGAGTTGCCGTGCTTCATCATCTTTTGTAAATTTAACAATTGCTTTTTTCCCTTGAATCGTCCTAAAGATGTTGACTTCTTTAACGTTACCTTCATACATTGTTTCTATTGCTTCATTTACATCTTTCTTGCTTGCACTGTCAGAAACAATAAAAGTTAACTTATTTTCCTTCTCTATCAAATTGAATGTCTTTTCTGTGATATAAGGTCTGAGAATGATCGAATTAAGATTAGTTTCTGCATCTTTACTCATTATTATTTCACCATGGTCTGTATTTTTGACCAAACTGTATTTATTTTATTCATGGAATCAATTGCATTTTTTGTATAGATGGTCAATCTAACCGGTTTTGTTCCTGGCACCAGATCCATAATACTTATGTTTTCTATAGAGACAACATTAACCCCAGGTAAAGATTTTTTCAGTTTACTTACTGGAGAATCTTTTGATACAACTATAAGACAACTCAAAGCTGCGTGTTTTTTTCTTCCACGTAATCGTGATTTACCAGATGGTACCCTTACTATGTTGGTAGACCTGTTAAGATCCTCCTCTAACCCTAACGACAGTAATGTTTTTCTTAATTCCGCAGTCTTTGTTATTTTCTCCAAATCATTTGCAACCACAATTGGAAATGCTGAGATTTTTCCAACATTGTGACCACGTTTTTCTATTATGTCTTTATTAGATGTTGCCGCAATTGCAGAGCATAATCCAAGTTGCTTTTCCTTCTTATTTACTTTCTTGTAATTTTTCTTCCATGATACTGGAGGGTGAGCTAATCTTCCGCTTCGAACACCCGCAACGCCAGCAGCTTGACCAGCACGTTGAAACCCTTCGCCTCTGGCCCTTGCTATTCTCGCAATTCCCAAGCCAGTATTGCGAGATTCTGCACTGACAATTTCTCCAGCTGCAGGATATCTTCCCTGGGGCTGGAATTTGGTTGAAAGGACATTTACATAGACTTTTTTTATAATCTCTGGCCTAAACGGGGTATTAAAAACAGATGGAAGTTCTAGTGATTCAATTTCCTTTCCACGAAGATCTTTAAGACTAACTTTCATTTTACGAGTACCTCCACAACTTTGGGTTCTACTATCTTCTTACCAACAGTTCTAATAGGAAATCTCATCTTGACTAATCTTTTCGGAACTCCAGGAACTGAACCTTTGACAATTATAAAGTCATTTTTGATCATGCCAAAGTGTTCAAATCCACCATCTGGATTAATCTTAAAATCATTATCCTTTTCAGAATTTGAAATTATCAATATTCTTTTATTGTATTCAGTCCTTTGATGAAATCCTCTTTGTCCCTGCCTTGGTACAGTATAGGTGACTACGGCAGGAGAAATCGGTCCTAGAGTTCCAAGCGCCCTTACACTCTTTCTGGATTTATGTTGTTTCCTTTTAACTCCAAATCTGGTAATAGGTCCTTCAATTCCTTTTCCTCGAGTTATAGCGGAAATATCGATAAATTGTCCGGTTTCAAAAACGTCCTTTATGTTTACCTGCTTTCCAAAATTGCTAACTACATAATCAATTTTTGTTTTTGTATCTTTTCCACCAATTGGTATTTCCCACACGAATGGCTTTTTTTGAGAAAGAGAGGCAGTAGCGGGATAAGATGATACGATAGCAACTACATGTTTAATTTTATCAATATGTGCATTAATCTCATCTAGTTTACCTTCCTTGTACTTGAACGACGCCTTTTTTGAGAGATATTTGTCATTATCTTTTGCAAAAGCGTCTAAAATTGCATTTTTTCCATATGCCGTTTCTGCATATGCTCTTATTCCAATTATTTTCAATGGTGGAGTCGCTATTAACGTGGATGAATTCATAAAATTTTTGCCATAATTTGGAGTCTTTTCTCTGTCATCAACAGATAATACATTTAAATTAGTAACTTTATACCCGGCAAAACCTAACAATGATGATTTCTCCAACTTAGGATCAGACCACGTCCTAATCCTCGATTCGAGA
>JAATVL010000208.1 GCA_014523525.1 Nitrososphaerales archaeon TH703
CAATTTTATCGTGAGAAGTGCATGTCAGTTTCACCATCAGATAATAACGGCGAAGAGGCAAAAATACGACAAGCCGAAGCAATGATTAGACAAAGAGCCCTAATGGTCTTACTGGATCAGGAAGCAAGACAAAGACTTAGGAACATAAGTATGGTTAAACCCGAACTTGCAATTGCCGTAGAAAATTATCTTATAACAGCTGCTTCAGCCGGAAAATTGAATAGAGCCCTAACAGATGAGGAACTTAAGCAGCTATTGATTAATTTACAGCAACCCAAAAAGCAGTTTAAAATAAATCGTGTTTGAATTAGCATCTTATTAGGCTTACCATTATCTTCAATGATTTTAAACTAAGGTAACTATATTAGTCTAAGAACTTTTCAAAAAATTCATGAAAGCAGCAGTATTTAGAGAATATAGTCAAGATCCTCTGAAAGTTGTGAAGATAGACGATGTTGACACTCCCAAAATCAAACCTAATGAAGTTATGATAAAAGTAGAAGCCGCAGCATACAACTATAATGATCTTTGGGCAATTTGGGGCGACCCAGTCAAGGTACCACTTCCACATATTTCAGGCAGTGATGCAGCGGGCACTGTGGTTGAAGCTGGAGACGAAGTTACAAAATTGAAAGTTGGTGATAGAGTGGTTTCCCATTCTAACATGAGCTGTAGGGTATGCGATATGTGTACGGCCGGAAGAGAATATGACTGCAATGAACGACTCATTTGGGGTTTTCAAACTGGTCCTCTCTGGGGGGGTTTCTGTCAATATACACATTTGCCGGAGGTAAATGTTGCAAAGATACCCGAGTCTGTGTCATTTGAACAGGCAGCGGCAGTGTCAATGGTTGGAATGACAGCTTGGCATATGCTCGTGGGAAGAGCTAAGATAAGACCAGGACAAACAGTTCTTGTGATGGGAGGAACAAGTGGAGTTGGAATGGCAGGCGTTCAAATAGCAAAATTATACGGTTGCGACGTGATTGCAACTGCCGGTAATAAGGAAAAGATGGACAAATGTACCGAACTAGGTGCGGATCATGTAGTGAATCACAGAGAAGCCGACTGGTATAAAAAAATAAGAGAGATAACAAAAAAGCAAGGGGTGGATGTTGTTTTTGAACATATTGGAAAATCAACTTTTCCACAAGAACTGAGTCTCCTAAAAATGGGAGGTACATTAGTGGCTACGGGAGCTACAACGGGATATGATTCAACAATCGATCTTAGATACTTATTTTTCAAAGGGACCAATCTACTTGGTTCAACTCAGGGTAATAAAGCAGAATTGGAACAAGTAATTCATTGGACTGCTATGGGCAAAATTAAGCCACTAATTAGTACGGTTCTTCCATTCTCCGATATGTCAAAGGGACACACCATGATGGCAAATGGAGAACAGATAGGCAAGATTGTGACAACGCCTCAAAAACTTTAAATTTTTCATTCTTTTTGTTACTAAATGTTCAGGAGTTTATTATTTATTCCTGGAAACAATGAGAGATTTTTAAAAAAATCAACTAATCTTCTTCCAGATATATTATGCTTTGATCTAGAGGATTCTGTGTCTTCTAATGAGAAAGAAATTGCAAGAACTTTGGTTGCGAGTCACCTGGCGTCCCAAGAAGAAGATAAGGAATCATCCAATTATGTCAGAATCAATTCATTGGATTCAGGTTTGGTTGACGGTGACCTTGAGCAAGTTCTAATTAAGGGATTGGATGGTATCGTAATACCAAAGGTCAATAATAGTGAGGAGGTAATTCAAATTATTCACAAAATTAATTCGATTGTATCCAAAAGAGACCTATCCCCAAGAATTAGAATAGTACCATCTATAGAAACGGCAAAAGGAGTAATAAATGCTAGTTCGATTGCTTCAGTCCATGAGAATGTTGTAGCATTAGTTTTTGGTGTCTTTGATTATTTGTATGATATGAATATTGATGCTGAATACGATGATTATATGAGTTACAATTATGCACGATCGAAGCTTCCTGTAGATGCAAAAGCGGCAGGGATAGACGCATTGGATGGCATATGGCAAAAAGTAAATGATATTGATGGTTTGATTAAAGACGCAGTCAATGCAAAAAAACTGGGCTATTCAGGTAAAACGCTGATTCACCCTTCTCACATCAATCCCGTTCATGATATTTTCAAACCAACTAAGAAACAAATAGAATGGGCAAAGAAAGTATTGGATGCATTACATGATTCATTTGAAAAGGGAAGTACAAGAGGTGCTATACTATTAGATGGTAAAATGATTGATGCCGTACATTATAAACAAGCAAAGGCTGTTCTAAACGCTGCAAAACAATAAAATATTTCACAAATGAATAGTGTTAGTCCTTATCGAATTTTTGCAATAAAACTATCTGCATCTGTATTTTATATCTATGGTTACTAATTTAGTTAAAATCTTGCAACAAAACAATCCCTATTTTCAAAAGAACATGGAATAAAATGTGATCACCAAAATGTGACTCTAATTATTATACTAATATTCAAGAGTAACAAGGTTAATCGACGCTTATTAATGCATATTTCCTATGGATATTGATGAACAAATCAAATTTTGAAGAGAGGTCGACTAGAATTGGTTAATTCATATGAATGTTTGATGATTGCAAAGACTTGTAAATCAAATACTACGTCTGCGAAGGTTATTTATACGCTAGAGAATCCCGAGTCGATTATTTATTTGGGCAAAAAAGATATTCTGTTCAATCAATTGATTGCTTGCGAAAAGTTAATAGATTATGCAAAGGATAACAATGATTTAGAAGTAATCCAGACAGAAATAAATGAGTTAAAATTGATGTTGGATCTTGTATCTTAGATTGCCTTAGCATATGATTATTTTGACTAATTCATTATCTAATATTTGGAGAAATTGATATTGTTAGAATATAGTCTATATACTGAGCATATCCAACCTAACTTGGTGTCTAGTTCACAATCACATAGAGATAGAATTTACATAATTCGAGACATAATCATGAAACTTGTTGAATATGGTCAGCTTAACCAGACAGCCTTGGTTAGTTTTTGTGGACTAAACTTAAAGAAGCATAGATCAATTTTTGACAAAATGGAGCTCAATGGGTTGATAATTAGGACAGAAAAAAGTTTAGGGAAAAGAACTGTAACTGTTTACAGTGCAACGCAGAAAGGATTAGAATTTTGCAGAACTATTATAGAACCCTACGAAAGTCTTTTTCCAAGATCTATTGACATTAATGGAAGTTAGTACTGTTCTAGATTAATGAATGTATACGACTATTTTGAAATCGAGAGCTAATCTTCAGAATCTTCTGTGAAACCGAATTCCGACGCGATGGTCCTCTGAATTTCTTCTTTACTAACAATATAATCATTGTATCTTTTATTCCAAGTACTAATCATACGATATTGCCGTAGTCCAGCAACAATCCAAACTGAAGCGATGGCTATCACTGATCCGAGTAATATTAATAACACAAGTCCAAATTCATCCTCATTCTCAAGAATGGTAAAGAATGATGAATGAGTTAATAAAAATATAGAAAGAGCTATTGCAATCGGAGCCAATATTAGAGCAGAGATGGATACACCCTTTAGGATAGTCCCTATTTTTGATATTTGATCAATAAAACCATCCACCAGATTCAAAATATCAGTACTACTCCTATTTGATATAATATCTTCTTTATTATCTCGAGGCGTTGCCATAATCACCTTTATACTGAACTCTATTATTTAGATTCTGGTTTGCTCCTTTTATGATATTAATATTCTTTTCTGTAGGATTAGTCATCTCTTTGTTCCCAAACAATTTCAATACCATCCTTGATTAAGAATTAAACCTTTAATAGATGAAAAGAGCTCAAAGACATTTAGGCAACTCGGTTGAAAACTATTCATAGGAAACAAGCTTTCAAATAGTCCCCCCTATGGAATTAATGGACCTCAACTTCATTTTCACTTTTTATACTGACGATTTGGTTAATTAACTTAAGTTAACATAGTTCAATGAAGATACAAATTGAATTTCAAATTATTACACTGGATAACGCGTTCCGATTAAAACCAAGGAAAAAATCTAACATATTTTAATATTCTAATGATTTACATTTGACTAATGAACATACAGGAATGTAAAAGCTTAGAGAACTTAATTTAATTTATCTCATATATAAAGTATAACAATTATAAAGCAAGAAAAATTATCTGTATCTTAGGTTTAACTGTGAGAACCGATATTCCTTACTATTCTCAAATAGTATCTGTAATAGGAACAATAAGGTGTATAAAATGGAATTTAGATTTTACTTATTTCAGAAAGTGGAAACTAATAGGCCTTCTGCTAGGTGTCATGGCTGGTCTTGGTGCTATAGGGCTATTTCTCTCTGTTGAATTTTTTACTTGAATAAAAATCTAGTATTAGATAACTAAGCTTCCATAGCATTTGGATAGTATACTTTAGAAATTAGTTTATGATAGCAATCACTACATACGAAACTATCTAGAAATTGATTTAGAGAATGGATATTTTTCTTGCAATGGTCGCATTTCATACTCTCCATCGTACAATTATGTATTTTATATTTTAAATAGGTTTTATAGGTCAATCATATTTAATTTTCTGTGGCCATCGTACAGGAATTTCATATAAATTGATGAAATATTTTTATTACCACTGGAATTCTTGATCAATACTTAATGTTCACTGGTATCGTAGAAGGTACTGGAATTGTCAAATCAATAGTCAAAATAAAGGACACAAATAGGACTGCTGATAATAGGATAGGGATAGATCTAGGGAAACTAAGTAAAGGGTTACAAGTAGGTGATAGCGTAAATGTCAATGGTACATGTCTTACAGCAACAAGAATTTTGAAAAGCATTGCATACTTTGAAGCAGTGAAAGAAACCATGAAACGAACTTCTTTAGGAATGCTAAAAGTTGGAGATCATGTCAATCTAGAGAGAAGTTTAAAGATAAGCGACAGGATCGAAGGACATATTGTTTTGGGTCATATTGATGGTGTTGGACAAATTGAGGATATTGTGAAAATTCCTTCTGAGACAAAAATATGGATAAATGTGAGGAAAGACATTGCAAAATTTTTAGTACCTAAGGGATCCGTTGCATTAGACGGCATTAGTTTTACCATTGTTGATATCATCAAGAGCAAATTTTCAATAGCTTTGGTTCCTCATACGTTAGCCGTTACTACGTTTAAAAATAAACAGAAAGGCGACAAGGTTAATATTGAGATTGATATTCTGAGTAAATATGTTGCAAAATTGCTACCACAAAATTAGTAATTACCAAAAAATCAGTAAACTATATAATAGTAATTAGCACTTTGAACCGCGTGTCATTAGTTGAAGATGCGGTGAGGTTCCTAAGAAATCGGAAATTTATCTTGATTCACGATAGCGAATCTAGAGAAGACGAAGTTGATATGGTGAAGGCCGCCCAATATATCAATCCTCAAGATATTTCAACGATGCGAAATGACGCCGGTGGTCTTATCTGCCTTGCTATATCCGATGAAATTGCTTCAAAGTTGAAGTTAATATTTATGCATGATATACTGCATCTTGCATCCAAAAATAATCCCTCATTGTCAAAAATGGTAAATTCAATAGCTCCATATGGTGATAGACCCTCATTTTCAATTACCATAAATCATGTTGATACTTTTACAGGAATCACTGATATAGATAGAGCACTTACAATTACGAAGATGTCCGAAATATGTTCTGACATAGATAATTTTGGAAAATACGAATTTTCCAAGAAATTTCGATCGCCGGGTCATGTACCAATATTAATTGCTGCCAAGGAGTTATTGAAAGAGAGATCGGGTCATACCGAACTCTCTATTCAATTAATGAAACTAGCAAATTTAATTCCAACAGTGGTAATTTGCGAAATGCTCGATTCTGATACAGGTGAGGCTTTAACGATTGAGAAAGCATCAGAATATTCCGCACGATATAAAATTCCATTAGTCGAATCTCTTCAAATAAAACAAACATGTGTGAACTGAGAATATATTGAGAAGAATAAGATTAGCTATAGTCGTAGCTGAATTCAACCAAGAGATTACAAATAAAATGCTTTATACGGCCAAAAGTCATGCAAAAAATTTAAACATCCATGTAAAAAAGATATGCCAAGTACCAGGTACATTTGATATGCCTTTAATGGTTGAAAAACTTCTTAAAAATGAACAAATAGATGCAATTGTTACACTAGGTGCAGTAATTAAGGGAGAAACAGGACATGATCTAGTTATAGCTAATAACACTGCAAGATTACTTGCCGATCTTTCTTTAAAATATCAAAAACCTGTTACACTTGGGATTACTGGTCCTGATATGACAGTAAAGCAGGCAAAGGAAAGAATCATCACTGTTCCTAAAAGGGCAGTTGAAGCAGCACATAAAATGGTAACAAGATTAAGAGAACTGGACGATAAAAAAGGTATGTATGGTCGTAAATGACAATTCAAATTACCATTATAAAGATAGAAGGCTATGGTCCATGGACACTAAAGTTGGGAAGCGACAGAGAAGCACAATTACAGATATTTCAAGCAAAGTTATATTGCGATTTGCAAAAAATGTTCTCTAAAAGGGATGCCATTATTTACTTTAATAGATTTGATGAGCTAATTGCGATTACTAATGGACTATCTTTGGAGGATCATCTATCAATTGAACGGGAAATTAATGATTTGCATATGGACCTAAATATATCGATGTCTATCGGAACAGGTACGACTCCACTGGATGCAAATATTGCGGCGTATCATTCACGCAAAAATAACAACTTGTTAAACAAAAGCAGGTTGATATATGTAAATGATCAAGTTCAATCATTATATAATAATTCAAATAAATTATCTTCAGGTATGTTCGCTCAGATTATACATCTCGATATAGATAATTCTAATAAAGTTAGTAACATGCTGTCTCCGTATGAAATTACAACAAGAATAATGAAAATATTTTCTAGTCTTATTGAATTATTTATTGAACAAAAATCCATGACTTTTTTTCTTGGTGGTGACAACTTTATGGTTATCTCTAATACCGTAACAAAAGATAAAGTTTCTCTAATAATTAGTAAAATTTATGAAAGTCAAAACATCAAACTAAACTGCGGGATTGGCGTTGCGCGTACTGGTAGGAAAGCAGTACAAGCTGCAACTGAAGCCTTAGATACAATTCGTAATTTAAGAGATGAAGGAAAAATTCAACATATATTCGAAATAAAATGGATCTAATTATTAGGAACATTAGTCTATTTTTTGGAGAAAATCTCGATTATATAGATAAAGGGTACATAATCATTAACAGGGGAATAATAAAACGAGTCGGTAGTGGAGATTATGAAGGACGATATGATGACCCGATTTATGAAGGAGAAGGTATACTTGCATGCCCTGGATTTATTAATGCTCACACGCATATTGGTGATTCTTTTGGAAAGGATATAGGTATTGATTCATCCTTTGAGACTAGAATTCATCCAATTCATGGTATCAAAAATAAGATTTTACAAAAGAGTGAGAGAAAACATCTAATCAATTTTATGAGAAGTTCTGCGATATCTATGATGAGAAATGGTGTAGTTGTATTTGCAGATTTCAGAGAAGGCGGATTACAAGGAATAGATCAAATTAAAGAAGCGACATCAGGATTATCTATCAAAAGTATCGTCTTAGGTAGACCAGAGTCCTACTACGATATTTCGCGAGACTTTTACAAAAATCGAAAATTTACACCGGACGTAATGAAATTGATTTGTAACATTCTGAATTTCGCTGATGGGTTAGGCGTCAGTGGAGCAAATGAAAATACTGACAGTTCATTGAACCAATATAGAGAAATAATTCAGAAAAAATCTTTGGAAAAAAAATACTTAATAGGAATTCATGCTTCTGAATCACTTGAAACAGAAAAAAAGTCAATTACCGTAACGGGGAAAAGCGAAGTGCAGAGAATAATCGGAAACCTTTCACCAAACTTTATCGTTCATTTAACAAATGCATCAGATACGGACATCCAACTTGTTGCAAAGAAAAAAATCGGAATTGTTGTTTGCCCAAGAGCAAATAGTACGTTAGGGGTGGGAATACCAAAGATTGCCAGGATGCTAAGCTATGGATGTTGTATTGGCATTGGAACCGACAACGTTATGATTAATTCGCCAGATATGTTTCGTGAATTAGATTATATCTGGAGCCTAACCAGAGCATTGGAGGATAAACCAATTCCTGCAAGAGAAATATTAAAAATGGCAACTGTCAATGGGGCGAGAATCCTTGGCATTAATTCCGGGGCCATAATAACTGGTAGATCTGCAGACATGATTTTTATCGATAAGAATAATCTGGATATTTCACCGATGTATGACCCACATACTTCTATAGTACATAGAGCAAATCCAAATTCGATACTAAATGTTATGATAGATGGTAAATTTGTCGATGGGGACATAATTTAATTGTATGTAATCTTAAATGCGGCGATGTCAATAGATGGTAAGATTTCTACTAGAAAGAACGATTCGGCAATTTCATCTAAACTAGATTTGGTACGGGTTCACAAGTTAAGATCAACAGTTGATGGTATTGTGATAGGAATATCCACAGTGTTGGAGGA
>JAATVL010000209.1 GCA_014523525.1 Nitrososphaerales archaeon TH703
AATAACAAGACAATAAAGCAAATTGTTTCTATGCAAGAAGATCTGCATAATGGAATAGGAAGAAGAAGATTGAAGGCGTCCGTAGGATTCCATAATTTAGACAGTATTCAGTTTCCGCTGGACTACACTACATCATTAGATGATCTGAGTTTTACTCCTCTTGACTATACTTCTACGTTGACATTGACTGATATATTGAACAGAACTGAATCAGGCAAAAAATTTAGAGAACACATAGAGGGATCAATTTACCCCATTTTAAAAGACTCTAGGAATACTGTGATCTCTTTTCCTCCAATCATAAATAGCGAATTTACAAGAATTAAAGAAGGAGTTGATAATTTGTTTGTTGAAGTTACGGGTGTTGACAAAAAAACTGTTGACAACGTTCTAGCAAATATAATTGCAACGCTAGCCGAGATTGGATTTAAGTTGGAAAATGTCTCTATAAAACGGGATAGTAATAATAGTTTCTCTTACAATACAAACACAAATACTATTTTAGAGAACGTTAAACCGGCCTACATCAATAAGGTACTGGGTCTTTCAATGTCAAATGAAGAGATAGTAAATTGTCTACGAAAAAGTAGGTTTGATGCAAACGTTATTGATTCAAGTGGAATTAATTGTATGGTTCCAAGTTACAGAATTGATATATTTAGTCCCATCGATATTGTAGAGGAAGTAGCAATCGGATACGGACTTTATAACTTGGAGCCCTCTCTGCCAGAGTATACACTTAATGGTAATAGAAGCAGGCAAAATTATTTTTTTGACAAGATTCGTCAGGCCATGATTGGTATGGGGTTGATCGAAAATATTAACTTCATTTTAAGTAACAAAGATATTCACTACAAAAGAATGAAAATTGATAAATTTGATTTCTTTACCGTGAATAACTCTAAGAGCGATGAACATGATGTATTAAGGAGATCACTTTTACCATCTTTGCTACTTTCGTTGTCGAAAAATATTCATGAAGAGTATCCTCAAAAATTGTTTGAAATAGGAGAGGTTTTTGTACCTGAAAAAGACAAGTTTGAAAGATGGAATTTGTGTTGTGTTAGCGCCTTTAATGGGGTGACGTATAGTGAAATAAAAGCAGTACTTCAAGCGCTTATGGAAATTTGTTTTAAGACTAAATTTGAAACAAGGCCATCAGAAAATTCATCATTCATAAGAGGAAGAAGTGCTGAAATAGCTCATAAGGAAAAAGTCATTGGACAAATAGGAGAAATTTCACCTTTACTAATAGATAGTTTTAAAATAAAGATGCCAGTTGCCGCTTTTGAACTCGACCTTACAGAATTATTACAAATCTAACCAGAATATTTATAATGAATTAACACCATGTTCTTTATTACTCCGTCAAAAAATAAATTGACGAAGAAGCCCCGGAAGAGAGTGCACTAGGAGATGTACATTTGAATGTATGGCTATCAATGACTAGTTGTGGGTCAGAAACGGGGTACATTTATTTATCTATTTAATAGCTAGAAATTTCTTTTTTGCATCCAGAAAAATAATAATCAAAATGTTTAGACTTGAATCTAATTTTTCATTTCATTAAAGAATCTCAGAATCAACATTTTTGCATTATCAGAGACATTGAACTGATCCAATATTTTTTTAGGATTTTTAAAAAATTCTATTCTAAACTCAGGATCAGAATGGGCCAAATGAACTATTTCACTAATTACCTTCGAATCATTATCTGTATATTCCAAGATATTTAGTTAATACTATTTTCGTATATTTGTAATTTTAGAAAAATTGATATTGATACCAAATCATTCAAATCTACTATGGAACTTGAGCCAATATTGCTCAGAAGCCAGAAGAAGTTGAAAGGTAAGGTGTCATCCAGAATGAAATCAGTAGAAGAAACTCTTAGCACTGTTCTTCCAGTTTCTAGTAATATTGGAATCACAAGGCTTGCAGATATAACAGATATGGATATTCTTGGAATACCGAATTTTTCTGCAGTTTTGCCTGGGACGGAAGATTATATTTGGGTCTATAGTGGAAAGGGGCCCACAAGATTGGATGCGAAGGTAAGTGCATTGATGGAGAGTATTGAAAGATATTGTTCCTTACCGTCTAGCGATCATAAAAAGATGATTCAGGGAAGTTACAAAGATGTTTCAAAAGTGTCAAAGACACTACACCCTTCTAATGTAGTTGAACCAATGTTATTTGAATACGATGAGGAAATGATCATGGATTTCCTGCCAGGTTATGACTTGATAAATAATGAACAGATCCTGGTTCCCACACCATTGGCACTATTTAGGTATTCTCCCAAATCGCCTGCAGTAAACCCATTTGCATATCACCATACCAACGGTCTTGCTTCAGGCAACGTATTGGAAGAGGCAATATGCCACTCACTATGTGAAGTTATTGAAAGGGATGCAACAAGCTTGGCAGAGTTGAATGCAAGTGCACTACCTTATAATGCTCTAAGAACAATGACAAAATATCTTTCAGACAATGGATTGGAAATAGCTCCTATACATAGTACAGAATTCGTAGATGACGATTCAAAATTTCCCGATGTTGATATATCAAATATAGATTTTAAACCCGTTTCAAAGTTGGCAAAAAAGTTCAATGACGCCAAAATACCACTTATAATTAAGGACATAACATCCCCAATTGGAATACCAACATTTAATGCAAGCAGTATTGAGTGGATTACTGAAGATTACGGATATCTTGCAGAAGGTCATGGAACTCATCCAGATGCAAGAATTGCCTTGCTCAGAGCAATCACCGAAGTTTCGCAAACTAGAGCTGCAAATATTCAAGGTGCAAGAGATGATCTCAGAAAAATCTCTTATGGAAATAATAACAGTGATGAAAAAAAGACATGGCAATTTATGAAATCAAAAAATTCTATCCAGTTCTCAGAAATAAAATCTTATGTAAATGATGATATTTTGGATGACATCAAACTTATTCTTTCAAGATTAAATTCAAATGGATTGAAACAGGTAATAGCAGTAGATCTTACAAATCCTCAAATAATGATACCTGTCGTAAGAACAATTGTTCCGGGACTAGAAACATTTAAGATAACTAGAGCAGTCATTGGAAAAAGAGGGAGAGAATCCTTTACTGTATGAACAAACCAATAGTATATCTGGGACCTACCTTAAATAGGGAGGAGGCAAGTAAGATTCTAGACGCAGATTATAGAGATCCTGCAAAGAAAGGTGATTTTTTGAGATTATCACATACTTCAGATGAAAAAAAATATGTTGGATTTATTGACGGAGTATTTCTACATGATTATCCCCCTTCACCAATTGAAGTGTATCATCTTGCCACAAGAAAAAATATTGAACTAATAGGTGCATCCAGTCTAGGTGCATTAAGGGCCGTTGAATTAGAAAAATTTGGAATGAAAGGGATTGGCAAGATTTTTCAGTTATTTAAAAATGGTATCCTAGACGCTGATGATGAAGTAGCAGTAACATTCGTTCGGGATAAAAATATTCTCCAGTCCGAGGCTTTGATTGACATCAGGTTCAATTTGTTTTTGGCGTATAAAAAAGGAATTATTACCAATCAGACCAAAAAAAGATCTGTCAAGATTGCAAAAAACATTTACTTTCCATTTAGAAATTATGAAGATGTTATAAGGTTGACAGAGGAACAATTTCCGTCAACTCATGATGAACTTGAGAATTTTAGAGATTATATACTGAAAAATAGAGATAGTCTAAAAGCCCGTGACGCGAAAAAACTTTTGAAATATCTCAAAACTATATCTGAATAACCTGCGTTAACTTATCCCATAAAGAAAAAATTTTTGGCTATTCTGCCGAGAGATCCCAGAAATTTGCATCTTTAAATTCTTCAATTGGCTTGCCCAATTTTTTCCATTCTTTAAATGATTTTGAATATAATCGAATTTTCTTCACACCACCCATTCTCAAAGCATAATATGCGAGTCCTGACAGAGTTCCTACACTCCCACAATAGGTGATGACTTCGTCATCTATAGATATTCCCCTGTTTTCCATGAACCTCTTAATTTCCTGAGGTTCCCTTAATATTGAATCAGCTGTTCCTAACATAGTATATGGTAGATTAGTAGCTCCAGGAATATGCTCGCTCAAAAAATTTAGACGTTCTCTAGAATCTACTAAAATTTTATTTTGCTCACTTTTTGCTCTCTCTACCTCATCATAGGTGGCATATATTTCCTTATTTTCTTTGAGGGAATGTTTGGCAGGTGGAAAGACGTTAATTTTTTTTTCTGTTTCAAACCCATAGCTTTTCCACTTGGCAAAGGTTAATTCAAGTAACGATGTATTCGAATGTCCCACGTACTGGAATGTCCAAGCTACTCTCGCGGCAAGCGCACCAAAGGTATCATCGTATACAACTACCGGCGTCTTGTCAGAAATTCCAGATTGTTCTAGCAATTGGACTATTCTCTCTGAGGAATCATTTTCAAGTACTGTAGCAAGTGGAATTGATACTGCCGTTTTTATATGTTCTTTTTTATACTCGTCCTCTTTCCTGACATCTACCACCCTAACTGAGTTTCTCCTAATCAAAGTTCTAAGTATATCCGCACTTGTAATGATATCTTGCGAATTACTCAGTGTATGGTTTCTTGATAAAATGTTTTTAGTTTTTTTTTCCTTGACAGTATATTTCAAGCCGCACATTCCCCTCGCGCTGTCTTTGCACTGAATTTAATATCGTTACCATAATCCATATATGATTCTGGATCGTCATTAGGACTCGGTAATGAGATGGTCTGCACCAAGGCTGTTTTTATATCATCCAAGTTCTTTATTTGGCCTTTGCCATTAACTACTCCATTAATCAATTTACCTATCCACATTGCAAGTGATTCGTTTGAACTTCGTTCTTGTTTGTATATCTCAATTATTTTTATCAAGGTAGCTATCACTCTTTTTGCGGGCACGCGCATTACAGATCTACCAAGCATCCCTTCTTCTCCATCCCTTCCTCCAAACAACATAGTATATGTCGGAGTCATAGTTCCATCTATTCTTGAAGCCCCACCATAAAATCCAATTGTTGCAATCTCATGTTGACCACAAGAATTGGGACAACCGCTGATCTTAATTGATGAGTCCCTAAGATCATCTTCAGTATCCAATCCAAGCTCTATGAATTTAGATTGTATCTCTTTTGCCAGTCTATGAGAATTGGTAATTGCTAGATTGCATGAAGTTGTTCCAGAACATCCTACAGTAGAGGTCATAGTGAGAGCGCCAGGATTAGCAAGTCCAACTTTAGCAAGACCATTGTAAAATTCTGGTAAATCATTGGATTTAACGAACCTTACTGCAAAATTCTGATTTGGGGTATTTCTTGCACAACCTTCACCCGAGTAATCGCGAATAGTCTTTGCAAGGGACCGAAGCTGGTTAGATGTTATGTCACCAGCACCTAGCGTTATAAATACTACAAAGTAACCATTTTGTTTCTGTGACACCACATTGGAATGAAGCCATCTTTTATATGGGTCGCTATTAATATCCACCTTTTCATTAATTAAGGGTAATTTCTTACCATTGGACAATTGCCTGATGCTAGGGTTTTCCGAGTCCACTTTGTATCTAATTAGTGTATCAAGTGAAATAGTCATTTCTACACTTGATCTTTCCTTAAAGACCATTCTCTGAAATTTTTCCCACCCCATTTCATTGACCAGATATCTCATTCTATTCCTAGCCATATTTTCACGATTACCAAGTCTATCGAACAACCTCACTACAGCCATACAAGTAGATACTAGTCTGTCCTCAGAAGTAAATTCCTCTAACTGATGTCCTATGAACGAAGCTGCACCAAGGCCACCACCCAGGTATATCTTGAATCCATTAATTCCGTCCTTTTTCACAGGAATCAAGCCAATATCTGCAATTCTAACCAGACCATGTTGTGCGCAACAATTGAAATTAATTTTGAATTTTCTTGGCAAATTTTGGCATACAGGATTTCTGAGAAAGAATCGTGCAATTGCTTTAGCATAAGGAGTAGAATCAAACTGTTCGTCCGGACAGACACCAGCAAAATGGCTACACATAACATTCCTGATCGTATTGCCACAAGCCTCTCTTGTTGTTAGTCCTACATCAACTAGACCCCTCATAACCTCACTTACATCTTCAAGCTGTACCCAATGAAGTTGAATATTCTGACGAGTTGAAACGTGGGCTGAACCAATTGAAAAAGCCTCGGACAGTGCTGCAATCTTCTCTAGCTGTTCCGGTGTAATCTCACCGCTAGGAATCTTGATCCTTACCATACTATAATTCTGCTGCAGGCGGGATCCATAAGCTCCATGTTGAAGTCGAAAACGACGAAAATCATCTTCGCTTATCTTACCCTTTCTAAAAAGTTTCACGTTTTGACCAAAAATCTCAGTTTCTTCCTCTTTTCCCCATCTCGGGTTGGATTTCGGAGATAAATGCTTTTTATCAGGATAATTTAGGACTTCTCTTTTCAATACTATTCTAATTACTTTTTCAAAACCATATATTTTTTATGGATGTAACTATTTTTAGCAATTAATTAAATTAGAATGGTAAATTACTCCATTCCTTAGTACAAGCGGCAACTGTCATACTAGTTAATATCATATGAAGGACGTTTATTCCAAATATGAATTAAAAAGAATCTTAATAGTAAGAATGAAAAAGGATTTCTTAATTGTCCAAATTGTTTTTCAAAATTATTGCAGTGGAAGATAATGGATGGGGAGAGATTTGAACTCTCGACCACCTGTGTGTGAGACAGGTATCATAACCAGTCTAGACCACCCATCCTAAGTTTCATTAATATTTTCCCAATTAATATCTTAATAAATATCGCCTGAATACCAAATAATATCTATGAAAAGAACAATTAGACGGTTAAAAATACCAAAATGAATAACCTATAATTGATTTAGTTGTACTATATAAGACATGCGCATCCTATGCCATGAATGAGACAAATGAGTTACATAAGTTTAAGGAAAACTACGAGAAACTGAAAACCATTACAATACTTTAAGTTAATAGATTTGGCAAGCGAGTGTGGAATAAGGCATAAGGGCTTCCCAATTGCTCATGGATTTCGTAAATTCTTTACAACTCAACTCATTAGCTCGAAGGTAAATCCTGAGATAAGAGAGATGCTACTAGGACACGAAATAGGGTTGGCAAGTGCTTACTACAGGCCCACAGTTGAAGAAATGTATAAAGAGTATAGTAATGCAATTAACAATGTGACCATAGATCCCGCAAACAGATTACAAAGAAAGATTGAATTTCTCACTAGAAAAATCAAGGTTTGATGGGATAGAAGAAAAAATGCAGAAGATGGAACAAATGTATCAAAAGTAATTTCTCTCATAGTGTCACCGTATAAAACAAGCTACGCGCTCAAAATCATTAGACTATTCAGAACAATTGATCGTTAAAATATAATAACTAAAAAATATTTGCAGCTAGGCTAGCCTAGTTATCTTTATTGTCATTATTTTTGTCAGGTGAGTTGCCAGAAGCGCTTGTTTCGTTAGAAGATTCACCGGATGTTTGATTTTCCCCTTGTGCTGTCACTATTTCTTCTAATGACTGACACATTTCCTTTTCTTCGCTCAAGGAGACACAAAATTCTAGATCCTGTGTTTTGGTATCATTGGATACTTTTGCCGTTAGAGCTACCTGCGCGGGGCTTCCACGCTGACCATTTTGGACACTCAAGGTCACAGTAACGTCCTTACCTCCTTCTGTTGATGAAGCATTCTTCTCGTCGGCGTGGCCTTTAACTTTTAGGGAGAAATTAAGCGGTACATCAAACTGTTCTTGAGATTGCTGTCCTGTGGGAGCTTGTTCCTGAGCTAAACTCATCATTGGATATAAGACAACCAATGAAAGGGCAATGGTCCCTAGTAGAATTAATGCTGGTGCATTCATTAAATTCATCTACTACTTTAAACTTTATAATAATTTGCTTACCTATCCATTCACTATCACTAACTATCACTTTTTCAATTTTAACACTTTGTATTTATGCCGCATAATGCCACAAAATAACATTTGTAACTAGTGCAAAATTACTATTTTACTTGCCTATTACTGCCACTTTACTAAGTCGGGTAAATAACAGAATTAAGCATTTCAGTGTCAAAGTAATACTTGCTAATTCGATAATCAAATGTCCATTTTAGTGACAATTAGTGGCACTTTCTAAATATTATTCTTAATTACATCTTCTGCAAATTAGCGTGTTTAAAAAGGACAGGCTTATTTAAACATAAATTTTGAAACCTTACATATTATGATGGGAATTGTTCTTAATTTAATAGTTCTATCTGTGCACTTTAGATCCTTTACTATCTTGGATACTATTGCTGCCCAAAGAGGATCTTAAATGCATCCATGATTGGATTCACCATTGTCTCAGTAACATTAGATCCGGTGGTTGAAACTGGTTTTAGTGGTACCTCCGTAAAATTCACCATTGTCTCAGTAACATTAGATCCGGTGGTTGAAACTGGTTTTAGTGGTACCTCAGTGGTTGAAACTGGTTTTAGTGGTACCTCCGTAAAATTCACCATTGTCTCAGTAACATTAGATCCAGTGCTTGAAACTGGTTTTAGTGGTACCTCAGTGGTTGAAACTGGTTTTAGTGGTACCTCCGTAAAATTCACCATTGTCTCAGTAACATTAGATC
>JAATVL010000210.1 GCA_014523525.1 Nitrososphaerales archaeon TH703
GGACTAAGCCATACAGCCATCCCAACTAATAAGCATCTCCAAAATAATCAAAAATCGACCAAAATCCACCAAAAATAAACAATTCCATGCCTAAACTTTAAAAATTGTTCGTTTTCTGTTAACTAACAAAAATACCTCCCCAAAAACCATGGTATACTACTAGTAAGCCTATTTTCGTCCTAATACCAGGACTAGGCTAGCCTATACTACAAAGGATTAAGTCTTATGGCAAAAGTAACACCTCAGGAGTTCGCTGACAATTGGGGGTCTGGTCTGAACAACAATCTCGGCAAAATGAAACGATCCATCGAACGTATGACAGAAAATCCAATGGAGAAAGCGGTCGCCGCTATTCCTAAAATGGTACAAAATTTTCAGGCTGCCGCCGCCGACGGCAGGATTGAAGCGGGATTTCGCTCTGTTTCATTTACGGAATGGAAGTCGCGCTTTATTAATACCGGAATTCCCCGCGTTCAACAGTCAATAACTGACGGAAAAAGCAATGTTTCTAAATTTGCTACTGCGCTTTTGGCCTATCAGGATAGTTATCTTGCCGAGCTAAATTCGCGGGTTGTCATGAACCAGAGTGAGGCTCGTCAAAAGATGCTGGATAATTTCGATAAAATGAGCCAGTTTAGGTATCGCAGATGAATGAATTAACTCAAGAAGAATTACAAGAAATAGAACGTCGTTCTATTAAGTATAAAGAAGGTTTAATTAGAACCTTATCTAAATATTCGCCAGAGGTAAGGCGAAAATTCTTCATTCCTACTAAATCCCCCGAAGAAAGAGCTATAAGAAAGATGGTAAAAAATGGCAGACCTTGATTGGACATGGTACGATACAATTGTACTAGGAGCAACTGCTGGCGCTGAATTCGAGGCCTTTCAAGTACAACTCGGAGCCGATACAACACATAACATTCAATATACAAACTTACCGCTTCCCGGACAAATCCCACAAAATGAGAGTTTTCTACTCAAGTCAATTCGCTTTATTTTGGACTTCACGACGCTTCTTGTAGCAGACGTTACTGATTGGTTCATCTACAGTGTGTACGAAATACGTCTCCAAGATACTGTAAAATATCAAGGCCCGGTGTCAGAAGCTGTGGCACACTCTGCTTTTAGCGGAGCCTACACCCTCGCAGCCGCCGCTGATAATCAAGCAATTGGTTTACTCGGTACTGGTAAAATGTTTGAAAAACCATTAGTTCTTAATGGCGGTGATTTCTTTAAGGTACGCTATAAACAAGGCGTTGCTATTGCCGCATCAAGCGAAGTCAAGGTCTGCCTATCCGGTACTCGTACAGTTAAGTAAAGGCGGATTAAAACATGGCAAGACGTGAAAGTTACAGAGCGATTACTGACGTTGTTCTTTTAGCCGGAGGCCAGGGAACACTCGAATACACGCCTGGGCCTAACGAAACTTTTCATATAAAGGAGTGGCGTTTTATATCTACAGGAATATTTAATATTATTGATATTCGTAACAGTGAAAACTATCATTATACAAATTGCAGCGTAACACACCCCATTTTATCTAGCATGGTTCAAAATCCTGGCAATGCCTTTTTATCTGATAAGATCTTCGATCCACCACTAGAAATTAAGCCGCGTATCAATTTTGCAGTCGACGTAATCGACACAAGCGCCGCAGGTAATACAGTAAGGATGCTTCTTATTGGGGAAAAAGAGATTGGCTAGGCTATAAACATGGGATTTAAATCTCTTTTTCCATTCTTTAATAGAACAGAAGTAGCGCCATCCGAGCCTGATAACAATCCAGACGTAGACAGTAAATTTACTCGGTCAGTGGCACGACTTGAAGCGGCAAGTAATATTTTAGAAGTCTTTAAGTTTTTGCGCGCCGATTACAACGGAAGACTGCATATTACAAGCGCTCCGACAGATTTTGAAAACGTCCAATATAGGACAACTGTAACAGTTATCGGTAACGTTGTCGCAGCGCCAGCTAACCCCGACAGACAGACAATTTTTCTTGCAAATAATGCCGCCTTTGATGTTGGAATATATTTAGTAATTGACACTGTTAACGTATTTTTTGCTGGCCTACTGCCGGGAGATGTGGCACAGTTTTCAGGATTTACCCAAGCTATTGTCATTAGCTCAACTATCGCTGGCGGCAATATTTTAGTATTTGAGATGTGAACTATGTTAAACATAATTCCCGGTAGATTTTTCAGACTATCGAGCGTAATCGGCGGCGATACAAATTTGAATATAGTAGCGGCCGGTGGTTTGATTAAAATAGGTACAAACTGGTATGTAGAAAAGACACCAGACATAACTGCAACCGCAATAAATGCCGCGTTAGCCAATGGCGCAAATATGACGCTTTATACCGTTACTGCGGCAAAGCGCGGCGTTATTTATGCTCTTAATATCGCAGCAAATAATGTTAATGCTGTTTATGTTCAACACGCTGCCATTACTTTAATTAGCATGACAAATCTTTTGAACGTACCGTATTCATTCTTGCCGTCAAGACCGTGGATACTACCTTCGGATGCAGGTGAGATAAGAATAAATAACGGCAGCGGCGCTGCAATTCTAGTATCTGCTAATATTTTATTGGCAGAATACCCTTAAAAGGAGCTACCACAGTGGACGGTCTTCAAGGTATTCTAAAGCGAAGCGTAGTACTATCAATTGCGGTTACTGCCGGCGTTTTAGTAGCCGCTGGTTATCAGATGGCGACAGTGCAGGTACTGGACGAGCCAACTAAATATTTACTTTTATCGCTGGCGACCTATTGGTTAGGCGTGTTAACTCCTGTTCCACAGAAACTGAACGGAAAGTAAATAATGACAGATCAACCATTTTCTCCCTTCTCACCGTCGATGATTGATGAATTAAGACGTCAATATAACGATCGCACGGCACAATATGAATTACTTGAGAAATCACTTAGGGCTGAATTAATGACAAAAGAAAACTACGACTTACGGAAATCAGATTTAGATGAAACTATCAGAAAACTTGAGAAGATTGACAGAGAATTCCATATTTTAGGATAACTATTTAATGCTAGCTCCGCGTGGTGTTCCATTACCGTCATCTGCTGGATTAAAGCCAGGAACGTCTGTTTATAACCCGGTAGCAAATTTTGTTACCGGTGTTTCTAATATCATAAAAGTTGCTTCAAGCGCCGTAAATAGTTTTGTTTCGGCTGCGACAACTCCGGCAAAATCAAATCTTGCTGTATACAATCCTTCGACAATACCATATACGCCGCCTATTCAATTATCAGGATTATACGGCTATAACACGCAACCAACGGCTCAAATTTCTCAAATTACCTCACAATATACAACGCCAATTGTTAGTTATAATTACGCGCCCCCTACTAATCAACCAATTTCTGTAATTGTAAATCCACAACCAATTACAATTAATGTACCTGGAGCGCAGGCTCCTGTTTTTGGTCCAGTTTTACCCGCAATTGAAAACGCGCTTTCTCCATTTATTGCCGCCATGGGACAGGTAATTAATCCAATTGTCAGAATTGCTAATACACTTACAAATGGTGAATTAAATAAAGTTTCCTCTGAAACAAATCGTATTATTTACGCTGCCGAACAAAATTTACGGGATATGATAGGCGGCGCAAGAACTGACTTACAACGGCAGATTGACGCAGCAAACCGGTCAACTTCTGATCAGATACGTAATATTTCTATTCAAGTTGAAGATGCAAAACGTTCACTGGGTCCTGAATTTGTCGCATATAAGGCAAAAACAGAAGGTACTTTAACTCGTTTATCAGACGAGTTAGCGCGTTACGGTATTCGAGCTAATGAAGTGCAGCGAGAAATAACGCGGCAATATGAGGATATACAAGATCAGATAAAACGTACACAAGATGAAGCAAATAAAGACTTATTTGTAAAAATAGGTGAATTATTATCGAACGTAAATGGTCTATTTGCCAGTGACTTTAATATCTTTAACGCGAAGGGAACGAAAGCAGTCGATGCAATAGCCGACAAAGTATATCAAGGCGCTAAAGGTACGATTGATAGTTATCAAAGGCTATTGGATGATTTACGTCTAGGTAAAATCACCAATATGACTGACTTCCTAAATCGTATTGAATTGGCAGGCGGCAATAGTAAAATTTTATTCTCCATTACAAATATTGTATCAATATTTGCTATCATAACTAAAGCTGTAACAGCATCAAGTGAGGCGTGGATAGAACGTATTGACCAATTAGCTGAAGCGGAATATAAGACCACACTAATCGGTGCAAATGATTATATTGATGCTGAATATCGTGCACCTAGCAAAGTAAAATTTCTGACAGAACAGCTATACAGATTAGGATTAAACGACGAAAATATCGACCTGCTTAGGCGTTTATCGCTTAATTACCTGACCATAGAACAAATTGTCGCAGCAGAAAACAGAGGAGACCTGTCAAGCGGCGAAGCTGCATTTTATTATAAGATGCTAAAAATTGACGGACAAGCCGTAGAAATTATCCGAAAACTAGGCAAAATAATACCGCCAGTGCAGGATATTATTACAATGGCTGTTCGCGAAGTTTTTAATCCTTCGCAGCGAAAACAGCTTACCCTTGATGCAGATTTACCGGAAGATTTTGTAAAATGGGCGCAAAAACAAGGTTTATCAGGCGAGTGGGCTGGTAATTATTGGGCGGCTCATTGGCAGCTACCTTCTCCGCAGCAAGTATTTGATATGTTACATAGGCGTAAAGCTGATGCAAGGCTTGCCAATGTTAATGAGGATTTTGTCAATGATTATCTTAAGGCGAATGATTACGCTCCGGTGTGGCGTGAAAAATTATCGGCAATTTCATATAATACATTGGCGCGTGTCGACATACGCCGTATGTATAAAGCTGGCGTCCTTGATGATGAAATAATGCATATAAAACATCTTGCCCTGGGTATGACAGAACAAGATGCTAATTTTTTGGATGATTATACAAGGCGAACTAGTTTACCAGAGGATGAAACAGATTTAGATAAAATAAAATCGCGTATAGAAAAATTGCTTGAAGGAAGATTTATTGCCGGGGCAATTGATGAAAATACGCTGCGTTCGTATATGCAATTGATAGGAAAGTCTAATGAATACATTAATCAAGCCGTCCCATTATTTGCTATGGAGAAACACATTGCAGGCCTTGAGAATGAAGCAGAAAATATCAAACAGCGGTCTATATCCGCAATTATTTCTGCTAGACAGCGCGGTAATATCTCGCGTACACTTGCCAAACGAAATTTGCTTACCCTGGGGTTATCCGAATTACAAGCTGAACAGTCAATTATTTATGCCGATTTGCAATATACGATCAAGGTAAAAGAAAAAGCGCAGGACGTTTACCAAAGGCAATACGCCCTGCATAACATGCAAGCAAAAGAATTTAGAACGGCGTTACAGGGGTATGAGTTTTCAACTGAAGAAATAGATAGAGCGTTACTAGAAGCTGAGTTATTGCGAGCAGATAAAACGAAAAAGTTACCTCAGTCTCAGCTAGACGATTTAGTGAATAGCGAAGTAATAACAGTAGCACAATATACAGAAGAACTAAGACGGCAAGGATTAAATAGTCAATCAGTAACATGGCTGGCGCTCCTTAAAGAAAAGGAAAAGGCTCAATAACATGGAAAGTGAAAAGAAACTACTTAAAAGATTAGTTGAAGCTACTCAAAAACAACCAAAAGGCGAAAGCGCTGAGCAACAAAATACTGAGCAAAATCAAGCTACTGAGGATAAGGCTGGCGATACTTTCAAACTTAAGACTATCGATGAGATAATCAAGGAGAATGAAAGAACTAATCCAAGCTATAAGGAGTAATTCTGCCGGATTTATCATCAACTATTCCTTTATAATAATCACCTTTACGGTGTTTTACTATTCGTTTTGCGTCAGCAGGCCCCTGACCTCCTGAGTTTAGCCATGACAACATTGATGACCAGTTCCATTGTTCGAAAGCATCTTGTTCTATTTCTATAGCCTTTTGTTTAATTCCTTTATGGCGGATTTTGTTGCCTAGTTCGTAGTCTTTAACGCCGTGAATTACTAGTCTTTTTGATTGTTTATCTATTTTTAACTTTCCGGGCACCGGCTCGGCAATATCTGAAGCAAGCGCTCTGTACCCTTCCAAATTGACAAGTAAGCTATCAGTGTCGCATAAATAAACATTCTCTCTTTTACTCTTTTGCATTAGGGAGTAGAGGAGCATTCTACCGTTAGCTGTAATTGCCCCGGCAATCGCCAAAAATGTATGCCGCGCATAGCCTTCCTTCCATTCTTTGTAAATGATATTATCCCATAAAATGTATTGACCGCTGATTTTTCTGGCAACGTCGTAAAACGGTATTCTGCCTAAGTCATTATCAGGATAATCTATTAGTTTTCTACGCTTGTAATTTGCTTGAGCCATCTTACCGTATAGAGAATTACCGAATAGTTTGCAAATATAGCTATATGTTTTATTGCCTAATATCTGATATTCATGGCGCTTATATAAAAAGAATTTAGCATAATCGGAAAAAATTTTTCCTTTATAGTAAACACAGAGCCTGGTAACTTTTATAATGTGAGAATGTAAAAGCGCATACATAAACTCTGAATGCTGCAGGACAGTCTTAAATTTACCCAAAGGAAAACATAAACGATTATTTATCATCAGAGGGTAACAATTCTCGTCTGTATCTATTTCGCACTCAGCAATCAAATAATATTTACTCAAATAACTTAATGGTATGGCTATATCATCGTCTTCGATATAGCTTTTTAATTTATTAGGTAGATAACTATCATACATAATGCTGGGGTACATAGAATTAATATCTAAAAGATAAAAATCTTCGCCTGTCTTTTTTCCTAAAAAGAATACTTCAGAGCGCCCACCGTGATAGCCGTCTTTTTCAAGCTGCACCGCTGGAATAAAATGGTGAGGGTGAATATCCTCGTGATAAAATTTATGTAGAAAAGTGTGAAGCGCTTGAGAAGCAATTGTCAATTTAAATCCGCCTAGTTTATGTTCATAAATAAGTTGAATATAACCTATCAAAAACTTCTCAAGTATCTCGCAATCTCTTATACAATATTCAATAAGTTTTTCATCGCTATCATTCTCGAAGTCTGCTTTTAATTTAGGCAAATTAAGGTCTTTTCCAAGCTGTTCCACACTAATAACGCCTAAATTTGCAGTATCAACTATTTTAATCTTATTTTTACCTCTCTTAAGCGACCAAATGAATATCCTCTGATTAATAATAGGCGCTGAAGATAAGAAACCAAAATGTCTGAATTGTCTAAACGCCAGAAGTAACCGCAGGTCAAATCCGATATTATGCCCAAATATGTATATCTCTTTGTGTTTTTTACACAGATTTTCAATTGTAATATAGAAATCATCAATATATTTGATAGTGTAAATCTTTTTAGAAGTAACCTGCGCATGGTTATCAAACTCCAAAAATATCATGCAGCCCATTTTGAAAGTGAAGTTCATTGTGTCGTTATCCGGGTAAGAAATAATCGCTTCTGTATCTAAAATCAAAATTGATTTAGGTAATTTTATTATTTTAGGTCTCTTTAGCGGCGGATTATCCATTGGTTATCCTCGATAGCCAGCGAGTATTTTTACACTGTTTCTAATTGGGGTAATGTCACTATTACCTAAAATTGTATCGCGCGCTTCTTCGAATAATGTTTGTTTTAATTCTGCATATGTACCCAGACTTTTCATGTTTTCTACGTATATTTGCCGTTCTACTCTCCTGCCTGTTCCTGGGTCAATTACTCTTATTGAAATTCGAAAAGAATAAAGACCGGGATCAACCCGGTCAGAAAATTTTAGATATTCGTCAAAAACTTCTTCGCTGTTCTCAAGGAGACCAAAGTCTATCACGTTACAATCTCTTCTTTTGGATTATTTATTTCTTGTGCCATCAGGCTAAGTAATGTATTAGAATTACCCATCGCATCCCCAATTAATTCAATTGCATCAAGCACGTACTGAGTGTGGTGATTAATTTTATTAAACGATTTTAATTCGTAATCACGGCGGTCATTGTAACTAATTGTTACGTTATATAAATGATTTAATACCGCCTCAATCGCTTTTTCAGCACGCTGTAGTTCACGTAAATTACGTTGCATCTGATTGCGAAAGCGTGGCATCTTTTACCTCCTTAATCTTGTCATACAAATTAATTTTAATAACACCAGTAAGGCGCTCAGCAGTTAATGTATAACCAAGGAATTGTTTAGAATATGTGTCATCAATGTACTCATTAAAAATCAGTAATGCCATCTTAATGAAAATTACAGTCTGTTCGATCTCTTTATCAGTCATCATTTATTTATCCCTCTCTTCATCCTGTGCGATTTGTTTGAGTCGATTAAGGTGATGAACGGCTGGCGTGAAATCAATACGTATCATATCGCCTACCCAATAAATTGTAACTTTGCCGTCCATGCAAAATTGAATAGTTTTGCCAATACATTTACCCCGATTAAGGTATTTACCTATTAAGTCAAATAAAAGATCTAAGACTTCAAACGTTAACATTGTATCCTCCATTATGTATATACTTAATGCCGAACGACCCGCTGTGCCCGGCATTAAGTTTCGACTAGTTTAATCTAAGCGAGTGATGTTCCAAAAGTCTCCAATCATTATAGCGGCGTTAATTAGTTTTTTCTCATTCTCTAGGTTAGATACAAGTTTTGGATGCTGTATAATAACCTCGAATTGGCCGCCAGTTAAGACATAAGAACCGTGCAGCCTGGCAAACTTGCCGTGAACTGTAGGTATGAATTCGAGGTTAAGTACGCGAATGTTTCGGCCTAGTAGTAGGTCAACTGATTGTAAGCGAGTGATGTGCTTTTTTCTCATATGGCTTCGGCCAGTTCTATTAGGTATGATTTACCACGATTGCGAATTACAATGCGCATACCTTCAACCTCGTCTACGCCGTCAATTTGAGAGAGAAGCGCCACTGAACTACCGGTTACGATAATATTTCTTTCGAGCGTTTCATCATAACAACGGATATAAAATGTTTGACCGAAACTACTTTCAACCATTTTGATACTGTGAAGTAACAAAACATGATCGACAACTTCGGCTGTTTTCTTAAATTCAGGAAATGGATTTGTCATTTTAGATACCACCTTTTCAAATTGTTCTAGGCGAGGCTCGTCATCTGTATTGTGTCTTTTTGCCATTAGATTAACCTATTGTTTCGTCATCAACGTCTTCTAGTGTTTCACTTAACTCGTCTAACTTTGCGTCAACGTCGGCGTCAATTCCTAGTTTTTCAACTAAATTTGCAGCCGTCATTGTGTTATCGGCTGGCATATCAATAATGTAGGATGCAACGGCGTTAACAAGTAAATCATATTCATCGCCTGTAAGAGCTAATTTTACGGTTATTTTTTGTGGATATTCTGACATTTTAGTATTCTCCTATATAAAAGCAAAATCCCCAACTAGTTAGGTTGGGGAATGGGGGCGGTTGTTGTCAGAATTTGACAACTTGGTCGTTAGGTTTAGCGATTTCTGCAAGTTCACGCTGAGCAGGTGTGCTCACGAACATCGTTGGGATCTGCGAGGGAAGAAGCGCCATGTTCGCATCGTAGTAGAGGCCCATGAGCCGCGCCCCCCCTTTTTTACTGCGACAGGCCCGCTCAATCATGCGGTAAAAAATATCGGCTGGATTGTCCATACTCTTCCAGCCCGCGCCGTTTGTGTTGAGAAGCACCTGCACAGTCTCTTTGCCGTGCTTTATGATGCAGGCTTCTATTTCGGCGCTTACTCTGATGGAAAAGACTTTGAAGGTGTCTCGTCTGGGTTTAGTCGATTTACCGCTTCCTGCCTGTTGTTCAGGAGTAGCGGTCTCATTGACGGGGACATTTGATACAGTCTTCGCCGGGCGTCCACGTCGGCGCTTCTCAGTGTCAAGTACTTCACTAATTGATTTTCCAGCCATGTTTGACACTCCTTGTCAGTGATTAGGTGACGGATAAAGCCATCAAGTTCTGGAAATGTTCCTGCGCGGTCGCGTTGAACGGTAAGGTTTGATAGGCATGTACCTATTAGGCATATATCGTTCGTAGCGATCGCCAGGACTAGAACAGATAACGTTTGAAGTGCTTTTAGCATGTGAGTGAAGAGCGGTGACATTGGGTTAGCCTTGCGGTTCTGGATAGTCAATCTCATCGATCATAATGAGATTGCCATCGTTATCCCGAAAAGGAAACGGGTCGCAGGCGGGGCATGTACCATATGCATCCTCATTAGGGTCATATACGAGGCCACAATACGGGCATTCGATTAACATGATTTTCACTCCACGATAGTGAGCACGGACAAAATGCGGTTATATGGCTGGCGCTTCTTTGTTTTCGCGCGTGCCAGCCGCTATAAATTGTAAAAGAACTGAAGGCCGCGAAAACTGCGGCACGGAGCGCCACCGTAAAGGCGAGTGAACGATTTGTATGAGGTAAATTTTAACTCGGAAAACAGATTTTGGGGGTTTAGGTTGCATTAAGGTTTATTTTTCGATAGTTGTGGAATTAATTCTTGTAATATCTTAGCTAAATGTCAGGGCAGCACTCTAGCTAGTAATCCAGTAATAGAATGACTTATTGGTGTTCAATGTTTGTACAGGCTTTTACTATTAGTTGTTCACATAAAATACTAACATTGGGCTGTAC